>CANRLY010000020.1 GCA_947631585.1 uncultured Clostridia bacterium | reverse complement strand
GCAGCTCCCAGATATGTAGCGGCAACTATCCTGTCCGGCATTACCGCATACTCGCAGCCTTTCAGTTCCCTGACTCCGGTTATGGAGACGGTACTTCCTCCTGCGCCTGCTATCCTTGCGCCGCAGCTGTTCAGAAAGCCTGCAAGATCCGCTATTTCCGGCTCTCGTGCGGCATTCCTGATGACCGTTTCTCCTTTGGCAAGCACAGCCGCCATCATGATGTTTTCGGTTGCTCCCACCGACGGGAAAGACAGCGTCACCACTGCGCCTTTCAGTCCCTTTGGAGCGGAACAGTCCAGCACGCCGTGTTCCTCGTTTATATCAGCGCCCATTTGTTTAAGGGCGGAAATATGCATATCTATCGGTCTCGGTCCTAACTCGCAGCCTCCGGGGAAAGACAGCCGACAGCTTCCCATTCTTCCCAGCACAGCCCCCAGAAAGACTATAGACGACCTCATCTCACGCATAAGTTCCTCCGGGACTTCGCAGCCCGATATCCCCGATGAGTCCACCGTTACTGTGCTGCCGTTTCTTTTGCATGGGCAGCCAAGGCGGTTGAGTATCCGGCAGCTCGCATACACATCGCTCAGCGATGGGCAGTTATGTAAAACGACCTCTCCGTTCACCAGCGCACAAGCCGCAAGCAGCGGCAGCGCCGCATTTTTCGCACCATGCACGAACAGTTCGCCGCTCAGTCTTTTTTCGCCTGTTATCACCAGCTTTTGCATCAGGTACTCCCCCTAAACTCAAATACAATAACATCTTATGCAAAAGCCGTGATATAGGTTAATCATTCGATAAGCGAACGCACCACCCCGAATATCCTCTCCGGGGTATCTTTTATGTATAATTTAGCGGAATTTGCCGAAAACTCAGCCAGTTTATCCCGATCGGAAAGCAGTTTTTCCACTTCCCTGACCAGACGATCCTCGCCCAGGTCTTTTTCCTCGATAACTATTCCTGCTCCGGCGTTCTGAAGTACCATTCCGTTGTGGTACTGGTGGTTCTCAGCTACCATCGGAGATGGGATAAGTATCGCTCCCCTGCCTACCGATTCTATCTCGGTAAGGGTGCTTGCTCCGCACCTTGATATCACCAGGTCGCAGGCGTCCATGCACAGCGGCATATTTATGTATTCCGAAACTTTCAGCCGCTTGTTGTCTTTGACCTTTATGCCCTGAGCTTCCAGTTCCTCTATGTAATTTGCATAGCCTTTGTATGTTCCGTAAGAATGAATGTGATAAACGTCCACGTTGTTTTCCTGATACCACCTGAACAGCTTGGCAACGTTGTTGTTAAGCGCCCTTGCCCCCAGGCTTCCTCCGGCGGAAAGTATCACCACCGCATCTTCCGGTATGCCCAGTTCCCTGCGGGCGTCTTTCCGTGATATCCGTGAAAACTCCTTTCTCACAGGCAGCCCCGTCACCGTGACTTTGTTCTTCACCTGCTCCGGCAGATTTTTGGTCTGCTCCACGGTGAGCATTATCCTGTCCACGTCTTTTGACAGCAGCTTTGTGGTGACTCCGGCAAAGGCGTTCGCCTCGTGGATAGCGGTCTTTATGCCCATTTTGGCGGCTTTTCTCACAATAGGTCCGCTGACATATCCGCCTGTTCCGATCACCAGGTCGGGCTTGAATTTTTTTATGATCTCAGCAGAACGTTTTCCCGATACCGCCAGATACCCCAACGCCTGAATGTTCCTTTTTATATTGGTGAAATTCAGTTTTCGCTGAAAGCCCCTGACTTTTATCGGCTCAAAAGCATACCCCGACTCAGGTACAAGTTTAGCCTCCAGCCCGAAAGGAGTTCCGGCAAAACAAAACTCCGCATCGGGAATGTTCTCCTTTATTATCTCAGCAATGGCAAGCGCCGGATTGATATGACCGGCAGTTCCGCCGCCAGCAAGCAGGACTCTTAACATTCATCTATCCTTCCTTTCGGCAGTTACTCGAACCCGTGGGTCTTTCGTGAGACTGATAGCAGTATCCCAACTTCAGTCAGCTGTATAAGAAGCGCCGTTCCGCCGTAGCTGAAAAACGGCAGCGATATTCCGGTGTTCGGGATAGTGTTTGTGGCAACGGCGATGTTCAGCAGCGCCTGCAAGCCTATCTGCATGGTTATTCCCGAAGCCAGCAGCATACCGAAACGGTCGCCGGCTCTTGTTGCAATGGTGAAGCCTCTGAAGATGAAGAAGCAGAACAATCCCAGCACCGCCAGCGCACCGACCATTCCCAGCTCTTCGCAGACGATGGAGAACACAAAGTCATTCTGTGCTTCTGACAGCCAGAGGTATTTCTGTTTGGATTCTCCCAGCCCCTGACCGAACAGTCCGCCGCTGCTTATGGCGATAAGGCTGTTGTGTATCTGATAAGTGGTATTTCTCACGTCAAGTTCCGGGTTTCTCCACGCCTTGAGACGGTTGGTTATGTAACCGAATCCTGCGTCAGAACCGGAAGAAGTCGCCATCTTGAACGCTAAGAACAGCACTCCCAATCCCACCAGTATACCTGTCAGCACCAGAAAATGCTTCTTTGGCACTCCGCCCACAAAAAGCATCATCAGGGCGATGACTCCCAGTATGACCAGCGCCGACATATGCCTCTGGAACACCATCAGTCCGGCGCACGCACCTAGTATTATAACGCACGGCAGCGTTGAAAACTTCCAGAATTTAAACTTGGGATAGTTAGCAGAGAGCAGATACGCCAAAGCGATTATCATTGCCAGCTTCAGCAGCTCAGACGGCTGGAAGTTAATTCCTGCAATGCTTATCCACCGCCTTGCTCCGGCTCTTTCAACTCCGAAAAACGCCGTGTACAGATTCAAAACAAATATAGTCAGAAAGAACCCGTAGGTCACCATAGTATTCTGAAAAGCGTGATAATCCACCTTTGAAATGATATACATTATGATAACGCCCGGAAACGCCGCCTGCAGCTGACCACGCAGATAGTGGTTGGCGTCGTTGTACTCGTCCAGCGCCCAGAAATATCCGGCGGAGAACATCATCAGCACTCCGGTCACCAGCAGCGCAAGCACGATTATAACAAAAGGCACGTCCACGTCTCCCTCGTGTCCCAGCAGGAAAAGTTTTTTTCTCGCCGGCGCATAAGAGAGTTCTTTCTTGTATCTCTTGTGTTTTATATTGCTTCTTCTGATATCCACCGTTTCAGCGTTTATGCGCTTTGCAGGCTTTTTGGAAACGGTCCTGCCGGAATTCCCTGCCGCCGAAGATCTAACGTTTGCCGGTCTTACAGTCGTTTTACCGGAAGATCTTTTTGCAGAAGGACGGTTTCTCAGATCGTCGCCCGACATATATCAGCAGCCTCCTTATCTTACATAATAGCTCTAGCTCTCATGACCGCACCTGCTACTGCTGCGCCGCAGAAAACCACTGCCAACGCCGCAAAAAATGCGGTTATCTTGTTGTCGCTCCAGCCGCAGGCTTTCAGGTGAGCGTCTGCCGGCAGCCTGAGAAAAATATGCTTCTTGAATAACCTGTATACCAGTCTGTCAGCCGGAAAAGCCAACGCTGAAAGTATCTCCGCAGCCGCAAGAAAGGGTATATATCTTTCGCAGCCGGAAATAACGCACCCTGCCAGCACAGCTCCCGAAAACAGGTATCTTCCCGAAAGCCCCAGCTTCATCAGCGCAGGCGGTCTGGTCATATAAAACGCCGCAGTTGCTGCGCCTGCTCCGGCAAGGAAAAACGCCGTACCTTGAGTCTCGGCGGAAAACGCTGCGGCAGCCGCTGCACAGAAAAGCGCTATGCCCTCCCTTGCAGCGCAGACCCCTTCGGTCCACAACGGGGCAGAAAAAACCGTTTATCCTGACAGCCCCCTGCGCAAACGGCAGAGTTACCACAGTGTTTCCGCCAAAAGCCAGATATAGATTTGAAAACACCAGTCCGCATACCCCGGTAAAAACTATCCGCATACCCGGGCGCAGTCCTGCTGCATATCCCTTTATGTCAGTGAGCCAGTCGTCGGCAAATCCTGCCAGAAAAAGCATCACGCAGAACACCGCCGCCGAAAAAACTCCGCCTGCATTTCTTTCTTCCGCCGGTATAAGAGGCATACAAGCCGCCGACGCCGCCAGCAGTCCCACCAGTGCGGCAGAGCCTGCTCCCACTGTCCTGACCTGATCTTTCAGCTGTTTCCTGTCAGGTATGAACTGCGACCTCACCCCGGTCTTTAGCCATCTGAATATCATCACCGCCGGAAACATACCTGCCAGCGCTGCGACCAGTGATATCGCAAAAGCTGCCGCTGCGCCTGTCATGGCTTGCCCAGAGCCTCCAGCATACTGAACGGGGAGTATTCCCTGCGGCATTTCAGCAGCACCACATCTTCCGGTCTGACGTTGTCTTTCAGGAAAGCGCAAAGCTCCTCCGGCGAAGAAAACAGCCTTGCCTGATCCTCGGGAAGCCCTTTTTTCACCGCCCCCTGAATATAACCGGCAGCCCTGTCGTCAATGCAGAGCAGCATATCTATCCCCGACCTTTCCAGGGATTCCCCCACAGACCGGTGCAGCGCCGCCGACTTTTTCCCCAGAGACGGCATATCCGACAGCACAGCTATCCTCCTGCCGCCCGGACGAGTTTTGCATTTGTTCACGATGGACACCGCAGCTCTTACCGCTTCGGGAGAAAAGTTTCCCAGATCCGCCAGAACTCTGCACCCGGCAGTCTTTATGAACTGCTGCCTGAACCCGTCGGGAACATACCTTTCCAGACCTTTCTTAGCCTGTTCGGGAGCTATCCCCACCGCCGCCGCAGCCGCAAACGCCGCAAGAGCGTTCCCCACATTGTGGTCGCCCATGCAGTTCAGCCTGACCGGTATCCTTTCGTTCTGATAATTAATATTAAACGATACTCTTTCGTCCTCTGTCCTTATTGAATCCGCCCATACGTCCGCTTTTTTGTCCTTCATGGAATAGTAAACTACCTTTCTTGCGGAATGAAGCTCTATCCCGGCAAGCAGCTTGTCGTCCATATTGAGTATCAGCGGAGCGTCGGCAGCTGCGCCGTCCAGAACAGCCAGCTTTGCCTTTAAAATATTTTCCTGCGAACCGTAGTTTTCCAGATGGGCATGACCTATATTCGTTATGACCGCCGCATCAGGCTGAGCCGCCGCCGAAAGCGCCGAAATGCCCCTCTCAGCGGTAAGTCCCATTTCCACCGCCGCAGTCTTGTGCTGTTTTTCCAGTCTCAGCAGCGTCAGCGACAACCCGGTCTCGTCGTGGCAGTTGTCCTCGGTCTTTATGCTCTCTCCCGAAAGCTCCAGTATATTGTGGAGCATTTCGGTAACGCTGGTCTTTCCCACGCTTCCTGTAACGGCTATCAGCTTTACAGGGAAACTTTTCCGATAATACGCCGCCAACGCCAGCAGAGCGTGCCTTACCGAATCGACTATCACACATCTGACTCCTGCTATAGGTCTTTCGCAGATGACCGCCTCTGCGCCTTTTTCCACAGCCTGCACCGCCAGGTCGTCTCCGTCTTTCAGCGCAATGAACACGCTGCCTTTCTTTACTTCCCCGACGTCGGCGCAAATGCCGGCTGTTTCCATATCCGACGGATAACCAAAGCTTCCGCCGCAAGCTCTTACTATCTCCTGCAAAGTCATAATGCTCTATCTCTTTTCCTGTTCGTTTTTTATCTTGTCAAGCAGTTGTTCAACTATTTCTTTTTCGTCAAAATGTATCTTCACGCCGCCTGCAAGTATCTGGTAATCCTCGTGACCTTTCCCCACAACGGCGATGATATCGTCTTTGACCGCCTGCCTGAGAGCCCATTCGATAGCCTGCCTGCGGTCGGTTATCTTGATATACGGTGTCGTCTGACCTTCCATTCCGGCAAGAATATCTGAAATTATCGCCTCAGGATCCTCATTTCTGGGGTTGTCAGAGGTTATAATGCAGAAGTCCGAATTTTCCGCCGCCGCCTTAGCCATCAGCGGACGTTTTTTAGCGTCTCTGTTTCCGCCGCACCCAAACAGGCATATCAGTCTGCCTTTTGCAGCTCCCCTGAGGGCTTTCAGTATCTTTTCCACAGCGTCAGGTGTGTGGGCGTAATCCCTTATGACGGTGTAATCCACGTCTTTAGAGATGACCTCCGCCCTGCCGCAGACCTTTCCGGCTGTCCTCATAAGTTCAGCTATCTTATCCAGCGGTACTCCCAGCGTGCTGCATATAGCTGCGGCAGCCGTGGAGTTTGACACATTGAATTCCCCCGGCATGGAAAATTCCATATCCGCCTGTCTGCCGTCACCGATGGTGAGCCTGTATTTGCAGCCCGAAGCTGAAAACTGCGTATCCCCCGCTGAAAAGTCCGCCTTATCCCTGTCGGAGAAGGTCACCGCCCTGCAAGGTATCTCTTCCAGCAGCCGTCTGCCGTAGGGGTCGTCTATGTTTATCACCGCCGTGTCCGTCATATCGAACAACATTCTTTTTGCCTTGTAGTAATTTTCCATGCTGCCGTGAACGTCCAGATGATCCTGAGTAAGGTTTGTGAAAGCCCCCACTTCATAGCGGCAGCCTGCCACACGCTTTTGTTCCAGCCCCTGAGAGGAGACTTCCATTATCACAAATTCACAGCCTGCGTCAGCCATTTTCCTCAGCAGCTCAAAAAACTCATACGCTTCCGGGGTGCTTCTTTCGGTGTGAAGTATCTCGTCCCCTATCTGGTTGAAACAAGTCCCTATAAGACCAGTCTTGTATCCGCAGCCGTCCAGTATGCGCTTTGTGACCGTAGTGATAGTGGTCTTGCCGTTAGTTCCGGTGACCCCCACCAGCCTGAGAAGCTTTTCCGGGTTGCCGAACCAGTTTGAAGAAAGCCTTGCCAGAGCCTCTCTGGTGTCCTCCACTACTATCTCCCTGTCAAGACCCAGCCTCTTGCTGGTCACCACGCCGGCGCAGCCTTTTTCAAGCATTTTCCCTGCCTCGGCATGGCCGTCAAAGTTCCTGCCCTCTATGCACACGAACAGCGTTCCTTCCACCTTTTCAGCACGGCTGTCGCTGACAATGCCTTTTATATCCTGTTCAGCAAGACTTTCCCCCACCGAACAGCTTATATTTTCCAGGAGCTTTGACAGCTTCATAGATATCTTCCTTTCCGCAAAAGTTTATGCTACTGCGAAGAAGCCTCCGCCTGCATGAACCCGACTTCTATTATAGTACCTATAGGCACCTGATCGCCGTATCGGTAGTTCTGGGAATTGCAGATCGCTCCGCTGGTATAGGCTGCGCTTCCCTTGAACTGATAGTTCAGACCTGCATTGTCAAGAGCGCTCCTTGCCTGTTCCAGCGTGCAGCCGTACAGATCAGGCACATTGGTGTATTCATTTTCGGCGTCCTCTTCGGTGTAAAGCACCACCGTGCAGCCTCTTGGAACAGCTCCCGTTGCCGGCACCTGCCTTACCACCTTGCTTCCCTCGCCTATTACCTTGGCTTCAAGGTCGGCGTTCTCGATAGTTGCAACAGCCGTGTCTACCACCTGCATCTCCACAGACGGTATGGTAACTTCCAGCCTTTCCAGTTCTTCTTCGGTATATTCCGGGAAATATCCCATATAAGGCAGCACTTCCTCAAGCACTTCCGTGACCACAGGAGCTGCCACCTGGCTTCCGTAATACTTTCCGCCGGTTGGGTCGTCCACCATAACCAGCACTATGACTTCCGGGTCGTCCGCCGGAGCAAATCCGCAGTAGGACGCCACATAAGTGTTACCGCTCTGGTCTACGTCTATCTTCTGGGAAGTACCCGACTTTCCGCCTATCCTGTAGCCCTGTATATAGGAATTGCTTCCCTGCTCGGTGTTCACTACATTTTCCAGAACTTCCCTCATCGTGGCGGAAGTCTCCTCCGAGATGACCTGGCGTTTTATCACCGGTTCAAAGTCCTTGATAACATTTCCCGTCTCAGTATCAACTATCCTGTCCACCACCTGCGGCGTAACAAGATATCCGCCGTTAATGCAGGCGGCATAAGCGGTTATCATCTGTATGGGAGTCACCTTGTTAGACTGTCCGAAAGAGCATGACGCCAGTTCCACAGGACCCATATCCTCATACCTTATGTACTGCGACATAGTCTCCGCCGGCAGGTCTATGCCTGTTTTCTCTGTAAAGCCGTAAGCCTTGAAATACTTGCAGAAATTCTCCGCTCCCAGCTTTTGACCTATCTGTATGAACGCCGGGTTGCAGGAATGTACCATCGCTTCCGCAAACGTCTGCGCCCCGTGGGGGTAATTCGCCCAGCAGCTCATCGTCCTGTCAGCGACCTTTATAGACTGTTCGCAGACGAAAGTTTCCGACAGGTTTATAGCTCCCTCCTCCAGGGAAGACGAACCTGTTATTACCTTGAATACAGAACCTGGATTGTAAAGTTCCGTTATCGCCTTGTTCTTGCTCTGTCTGCCCCAGGCGTCCTGTTCCGCCTGGTCTCTTTTTTGTTCGTCCTTTATCTCGCTGAGAGCCTTTGCAACGTCCTTGTCGAATATCTCCGTAGGGTTGTTCAGGTCGTACCCAGGCGATGAAGCCATAGCATATATCTGACCGGTCTTGCAGTTCATAATGATACCGCAGGCACGCTCTTTAGGCTTGTTCAGGTCCACCGCCGTCTGCAAAGCCTTTTCCAGATACATCTGCATATTCATATCTATGTTCAGTATCAGGGAATGTCCGGTCTTTGCGTCGTAGCTCTGTTTGTATTTATAAGGTATCTCATTGCCGTTGCGGTCGCTGGCGTACATAGTTCTTCCGTCCACGCCGGAAAGCTCTTCATCATAATAAGCCTCCAGACCGTAAACTCCGTTTCCGTCAGCGTTCACATAACCTATCACCGCAGCCGCCATTTCGTTTTGCGGATAGTATCTTTTTGAATCCGGTTCGCACTGCACCGAATGTATCTTGTGCTTTTTCAGGAAGGCTTCTACCTTATCGGCAACTTCCTTTTCCACCTTGACTTTCAGCTTTTCATACATGGAATCCTTTTGCGCCTTTTCCATCACAAATTCCTTGTCAAGGTCCAGCATTTCAGCCAGTTCGCTGCATATCTCATCGAGAGTCAGATACACCCTGCTGCCGTCGTCTCCCACCAGCGAGACCTTATCCGGGTCCTCCAGAAAAGTCAGGTACTCTCTTGTAGCGGCAGGGTCTATGAACACGGTGTAAACGGTTGCGCTTCTTGCCAACACGTCCATATTTGAGTCATAGATAGTCCCTCTGGACGCCGGCAAGACCTTGCTTTTCAGCTGCTGCGCCTTTCCGAACTCCCTGTACTTATCCGCTTCCGTCACCGCATATTTGAACATCGTCACCACGATCATCAGCACCAGCAGAGCCAGCGCCCCCACGACGAATATCATCAGCCTTGCTTTCATTTCCGCCGTAGGTCTGTCGTTTATATTGCGTTCTTTTACTTTTTCAGGAACTTTCCTGTTACCTCTGTTTGTCGCCATATTGCAGCTGCCTTCTCCTTTTTCGACATTCAAGTAGGTTTTATCAAATTAGAACAAGAAAGCTAAGTTCAATTCCCTGGTTTTTTCTGCTCTCATAGGAATCAATGCTTAACTTTCTGCGTCATTATTATCTTATTTTACTAGATCCCGATATATTCCAAAACATCTCCCACCCATTCTTTTACGGATTCAAAAAATCCCTCTTCTTCAGGTTCGATGACTTGGATCACCTTATCGTTTTCAAGTTCGATATACTCGATCTGGGTCTTGTCCAGCTTTTTCAGCCCCAGTACGTTTTCCGCATAATCCTCGACCTTATCATAGCTGGTCTGAGATTCCAGCTGAGACTCCAGTCCCAGGTTGTCCTCCCTCAGCTGAGCCAGCTGTTGTTCCAGTTTAGCCTGTTCGTTTGAAAGTCTTGACATTTCAACTTTTCCGTACAGCATCAACATTCCCAGCGCAAATGCAAACACCGATATAGTTATAGACTTCACGCATTTCGCAAGGATATTCGCCTTGGGATGCGGATTCTTCTTATGCTTTATCTGAGGAGCCTTCGGACGCTGCAGTTCAGTTTCGTTGGCTCTTACTCTTGCAAGATTATCTCCTGCCATTACCACGCCACCTCATAGTATGGTCTGCACACGTCTTACGGACGCCGCCTTACGGCGTTTCCCAAAACATAGCATCTTTTCGTTCGTATCCGCCGATACGCTTCCTGCCGCACTAAAAGCCTGTGCGAAATAAACTGAAAAATATTTTTCCCTAAAACTCAGATCTTCTCTATTATCCTGAGTTTTGCGCTTCTGCTCCTGTTGTTTTCAGAGACCTCATTTTCGGACGGCGTTATCGGCTTTTTGTTGATAAGCTTCCCCTCCGGAGTCCTTCCGCATACGCACTGCGGAAAATCCGGCGGACAAATGCAGCCCTTGCAGAATCCTGCGAACCGCTGCTTTACCAGCCTGTCCTCCAGCGAGTGGAAAGTGATAACGCAAAGCCTTCCGCCGGTGTTCAGGCAGGCAAACGCCTTGTCCAGAGCCACCGACAGATGCTCCAGTTCGCCGTTTACGGCAATTCTCAAAGCCTGAAAGGTTTTTTTGCACGGATTTTTCTCTCTTTTTACCCTTGCGGGGACTGCGTTTTTTATGATCTCCGAAAGTTCGGAAGTCGTATATATATACTTTTGTTCTCTACTTTTTATTATTTCCGCAGCAATCTTCCTTGCAAACTTCTCCTCGCCGTATTCAAAAATGATCTTTGAAAGCTCCTCGTAAGAATAACCATTCACTATGTCGGCTGCGCTCACGCCCTCCATGCTCATTCGCATATCCAGCGGAGCGTCCAGCTTGTACGAGAACCCTCTCTCAGCCGTGTCCAGCTGATGTGAGGACACCCCAAGATCCATCAGTATGCCGTCGCAGCCGGTGATCCCGAAGCTTTGAAGCACCTCGTCCATCTGTGAATAGTTGCTCTTTACTACAGAAGCATTGTAGCCACTGAGGCGTTCCTGCGCCGCCTCAACAGCCTGCGGGTCACGGTCTATAGCTATCAGCCGCCCGGTCTTGAGCCGCTTTGCTATCTGAACGCTGTGACCTGCGCCGCCGGCGGTAGCGTCTACATAAATACCGTCCGCTCTTATGTTCAGTCCCTCGATGCACTCATCGAGAAGCACCGGCTTGTGAGCGAATCCCGACATTTATGCTTTACCTCCGTTGTTACTTCCCATCGAGGCAGCGATCTGATCGTCTGCCACTGAATTAGTATAATCGTCCCAGTTTTTGCGGTCCCAGATCTCAATGTGGTCGTTGACTCCGGCAACTACTATATCTTTCTGCAATTCGCCGTATTCTCTCAGCGGCTGAGGAACAAGTATCCTGCCCTGCTTGTCCGCTTCAACTTCACAGGCGCTTGCCAGAAAGTACCTCATTACCCTCAGACCCTCATTGGTGGGAAGAGCCGCCAGTCTGCTGGTCAGAGCTTTAAAGCTGTCACTGGTGTAAACAAAGAGGCATCGTCCCATATAACCTTTGGTGATGACAAACTTCTGACCTATGAGTTCTCTGAGTTTGTTAGGAAAGCTCATTCTTCCCTTTACGTCCATCGTCTGGTAAAAGGTACTCATGAACATTTCAAACCCGTCGATATCCATAGCGTTTGTCACCTCCTTTTAGGGAATCTCAATGGCACTGCTTACCACTTTTTTGCACTTTATACCGCTTTAGTACCATTATATACCCTTCATTTCAAAAAATCAAGCCCGTTTTTTGGGAATCTCACCTCTGAAAGCCGTTTGACCGCCTGTTTTTCACTTCCGGCGACCTCCCCGAAAGATATTTCGTTCAAAAAAATCACGATTTTTAGGGGGTTTTCGTCACAAAAAGAACATATTTTCGCACCTTATGACGGTGTTTGTAAATTTTTTATGAACGGATTTTCCGGTTCAGAACAAGTCCCTTCCAGCTCCCCGGAAGCCCGTTTTTTCCCTGAAAAACGCTGAATTGCACCACCTCGGTAGAATTTTCCCCCTCCCTGACTTTCCCCATATCCGCCCTGAGTCTGCGCCCCGACTGAAAAGTTTCAGATTTTGTTCACAAACTCTGGCTTTCCCACTGGCTTTGCCAACAACATACAGTATATAAAACAATTATTTCCACAAAATATCGTGCCAAAGTGGGAATTTCTAACCACTTCTTCCCACCGAAGCATACCAAAACGCAAAAAATGACCCCTCCGGCAAGGTCGCCCTTGCTGAATGGGTCACAGAGATATTGCAGCGGCAATGCAAAACATCAAAAAACCACTTGCAAATCGTTCCAAAAAATATTATAATGGTATTGGCTCAGGCGGCTTTGCCGTTGCTGCCATTCTGGGAGGATACTTTTATCGGCGGCTTCTTCTTTTCAAACAGTCCGCCTGCCTCTCTTATCCCCTTGACCAGGTATACCGCCCCCACCAGCTGGAGCGCCGCTATCACCGTGTAGTCCATTATATCCTTTAATAAAGACTGTGCTGCCAGGATCATTTTCATCGTTCCTTTCTTTGTTCAACAATTTGTTATTAAATAGTATATTCGCTGCCGGCAGATGGTATTCTTTTCTGCCTGCAACTATATTGTACGGCATCTGTTGTCCATTTGTCTGTACAACAGAAAATTTTTTGCTCAGATAAGTACAGTTTTCTGTACAACCGAAAGGAAGATCGCCTTGGAAGAGTTTGAACTGATACTCGGCTGCCGTGTAAGCGGCTGTAATCGGCTTGAAAGCAGTTATACCATCACCGGTGACGGCTCGGCTGTCTGCTGCATCACCGCCGGAAAGCTCCGCAGACTTGCAGAGGGCGCACTGAAACTCCTTAAAGCGCCGGTGTTCTTTTTTGCGGAACTCCCCTGCACCGAGACCGAAGAAGCCGACTTGGGCGGCGGACTTCACAAGAACGTCTACTACCTGGATAACTGTACAAAAGAAGTGGCAGAGGCGATCATCAAACGCTACAGCGGTCTGCTTTTTTCCGACGGGCTGCTGGAATGGGGCTTCGGCTCTCACCCCAGCGAAAGCGAGGTCTACTTCCGCAAATACCAGCAGGTGAGCTTTTTCGGCAAAGATGAACTTCCGGCTTTTGAAAAGCTGATGGAACAGCTGTCTGTCAGAAAGACAGATAACTTCCGCTCCCTCTGCGACTTTATCAGTCAGGAACGACCGGCTGAACGGTTCTCGGTGGAAGCGGACGGCGAGACTATCTACGATATGGTGGAAAACCTGACAGAGGCAGGACTTTACAAATACTGTACTTCTCAGGACGAATAGATATTTTCAGGAGGAACAAATTATGAACATCTGGCACGATATTTCCCCGAAAAGGGTACACAAGGACACCTTTACTGCGGTCATCGAGATCCCAAAAGGTTCTAAGATCAAGTACGAACTGGATAAAGAGACCGGACTTCTCAGAATGGACAGGATACTCTATACTTCTACCCACTATCCGGCGAACTACGGCTTTATCCCCAGGACCTACGCTGAGGACGGCGACCCGCTGGACGTGCTGCTTCTCTGCTCTGAAACGCTGGTGCCGCTTTCGCTGGTGGAATGTCTGCCTATAGGGGTCATCGCCATGAGCGATAATGGTGCCGCCGATGAGAAGATAATCTGCGTTCCCTGCGCCGACCCTACATATAAAGACTATACCGATATTTCTCAGCTGCCAAAACACATTTTTGACGAAATGAGCCACTTTTTCCAGGTGTATAAACAGCTGGAGGGCAAGGACACTGTCATAGACGAGATACAGGGAGTGGAGAGGGCGAAAGAGATAGTTCAGAGCTGTATAGACAGATACGTTGACCTGTTTTGTAAATAACTTGTAAACAACGACCGCAGCCGCAAGGCTGCGGTTTTTTGCAGATGAAGGCAGCTTTAGCGAACCACAGGCAGAAATTATTTATCTCCATGCTGCCAATAGGTCAGCGTTCCCAAATTGTGACGTGTACCCTGCTAAGTCTTTCTATAAGCATTAAAAAGACGTGCTGCAAACTGCTTGTAACACGTCTTTTTTCCAGCGAACAAGGGCAAGTCATACTTCCCCTGAACCTCTTGCAATCAGGGGAGAAGTGTGGTACAATAAACGATAGTGTTTGTTTTGACACATTAATTCCGGACCATTATCCGGGCGCAGGCGGAGTTGGACAAAAGCCGCAAAAAGTGCGTCCTGGTGAAGGTCTGACAAGCGAGAGGAAAGAACGCTATGATATACGATAACCTGCTGGAGGCTGTAGGTCACACGCCGATGATAAGGCTCAACAAGATGAACAAGCCGGGAAACGCACAGGTGCTGGTGAAATTCGAGGGGCTGAACGTCGGGGGTTCAATAAAGACACGGACGGCTTTGAACATGATATGCAAGGCGGAAGAAGAGGGCAGGATAAACAAGGACACTATTATAGTTGAACCTACCAGCGGCAATCAGGGGATAGGTCTTGCTCTGGTGGGAGCGGTGAAAGGTTACAAGACGATAATCATAATGCCGGATTCGGTCAGCGAGGAGCGCAGGAAGCTGGTCAGGCATTACGGGGCGGAAGTCCGGCTGGTACATGACGACGGCGACATAGGCAAGTGCATAAGGGGTTGTCTGGAGCTTGCGATGAAAATGGCGGAAGAGGACGAGAGGGTATTTGTTCCTCAGCAGTTCAACAACATAAACAACATTTTTGCTCACAAGTACCACACGGCTCTTGAGATACTGGAGCAGACAGCCTGCAAGATAGACGGGTTCTGTTCGGGTATAGGCACAGGCGGCACGATCACAGGTATAGGTCAGACGCTGAGGTCGCAGTATCCGGATCTGGTGATCTGGGCGGTCGAACCGGAAAACGCCGCAATACTTGCAGGAGGAAACATCGGAACGCATTTGCAGATGGGCATTGGCGATGGGATAATTCCCGACATACTGGATCAGGAGATCTACGATGATATCTACATTGTTTCCGATGAGGAAGCCATACAGACCGCTCGTGATCTTGCAAGAAAAGAGGGCATAATGTGCGGTATTTCCAGCGGAACGAACGTTGCCGCCGCTTTAAAGCTTGCCGAAAAGCTGGGAGAGGGAAAAACGGTGGTGACCATACTTCCCGACACTGCGGAAAGGTATTTTTCCACGCCGCTGTTTGACGAGTAGAATTTCGGGGAATTGTCATTTTGCTGGGTTTGATACAAGGCATGAGAAAACTAAAAAGTGCGACTTTGCGGTGTAATTTTCGCTTGCGGTGTAAAACTGCTTATCACTTGCAGGCGGTTGGTTTTTTAAAATTTACGGTATAATAAATCAAAAATCAGGATCAGCGGAGGTTTAACGGGATGAGAGCACCATTTCAAATATTGGCAATTCCTTTCAGAAA
>CANRLY010000019.1 GCA_947631585.1 uncultured Clostridia bacterium | reverse complement strand
GGAGCTTTCTGCAAAGCGTTTTCTTTGCGCCCGACTGCCTTGAAAATATTCCGCCCCGCCTGACCGAAGAAAGTAAAATCCACCGTTGACGAACACAAATAATTGTGCTATAATAAATGTGTATAGCTAAATGTTGTGTGAGAAAGGACAGACGTTTATGGATCGCAAAACTATAATCTGCACCGTTGTCATAGGGGCTGCGGCAGTTCTGGCGGCTGCTGTCGGCTGCGCTGTAGGTCTGTGGGATATCGGCTTCGAGCCTGAGTCGCTCATAGGGTTTGCAGCAATAATCCCTGCGGTGATATGGATATTCGCAAAAGGTCTCAATTATGTGAACAGCGGTATCTATTTTGCAGGAATAGGTTATATTATGTATAAAAACCTTTTTGACGGCTTCAGCGCAAGATTTGCAGTGCTGTGCGTGCTGCTGGCGCTGCTTGCGGCTGCTGTGCCTGCAACGGCGTCCGCTTTCCGGAAAGAACAGCCTGAGAGCGCAGAACAGAACGAACAACAGGAAAGGATAGAAGAGTAAATGGCGAAAAAGACACCTGCTTATGACAATGAGGCGATAGTCGTCCTTAAAGGTCCTGACAGAGTAAGAAAGCGTCCGGCGGTCATCTTTGGCTCTGACGGTATCGAGGGCTGCAAACATTCGGTGTTCGAGATACTTTCAAACTCCATTGACGAGGCAAGGGACGGCCACGGCGACAAGATAATAGTCACCAGGTATAAGGATAACGTTATTGAGGTGGAGGACTTCGGAAGAGGCTGCCCTGTGGATTATAACAAGACCGAGGGCAGATATAACTGGGAACTGGTGTTCTGCGAGTTGTATGCAGGGGGAAAGTACGACAGCGACAGCGATAATTACGAGTATTCCCTGGGACTGAACGGTCTGGGACTATGCGCAACTCAGTACGCTTCCGAGTTTATGGACGTGGAGGTGTTCCGTGACGGAGCAAGATATGAGCTGCACTTTGAAAAAGGCGTGAACGTAGGCGGACTTGTCAAGGAGGAAACAAGCCGCAGAAAAACAGGCACACGCACCAGATGGA
This sequence comes from uncultured Clostridia bacterium, assembly GCA_947631585.1. Taxonomy (GTDB): domain Bacteria; phylum Bacillota; class Clostridia; order Oscillospirales; family Ruminococcaceae; genus JAAZZIT01. The sequence continues at coordinate 14,297 of CANRLY010000019.1, read as the reverse complement.
AACCTGATCTTGAAGTGTTTACCGAGATAAATATAGAAAAGGAATATTTTGAGGACGTTCTCAAAAGACAGGCGGTAGTAAACCCCAAGATACATTTTATTTTCCGCAACCAGCTGGAAAACGGCAGCTTTGAGGAATCGGATAATTATTACGAAAACGGCATAGAGGACTATGTTGCCGAGCTGGTGAACGGCGAGAACCTGACCTCTGTGCAGATGTGGAGCGCCGACCGCAAGGGCAGGGACAGAGAGGATATGCCCGACTATAAGGTAAGGCTCAATATCGCATTTACATTTTCAAATAAAGTAAAACAGATCGAGTATTACCATAACTCCAGCTTTTTGGAACACGGCGGCTCTCCTGACAAGGCTGTGAAGAACGCTTTTGTTTACCAGATCGACAGCTATCTGAGGTCTACAGGAAAATATAATAAGAACGAACAGAAGATAAAGTTTGAGGACATCGAGGAATGTCTTGTGCTTGTTTCAAGCAGCTTTTCTACCAATACTTCCTATGAGAACCAGACAAAAAAGGCGATAACCAACAAATTCATACAGGAATGTATGACGGAATTTATCAGGCATCAGCTGGAGGTCTATTTTATAGAGAACCACGACGAGGCTGTGAAGATCGCAGAACAGATACTGGTCAATAAGAGAAGCCGTGAAAGCGCAGAAAAGTCCAGACTGAACATAAAGAAAAAACTTTCCGGCTCTATCGACCTGATGAACAGCGTCCATAAATTCGTGGACTGCCGCTCAAAAGATCTGTCGGAAAGAGAACTTTATATAGTTGAGGGAGACTCGGCTCTCGGTTCGGTAAAAATGGCAAGGAACGCAGAGTTCCAGGCGGTCATACCGGTCAGAGGAAAGATACTCAACTGCCTGAAAGCCGATTATGATAAAATTTTCAAAAGCGATATAATCACCGACCTGATAAAGGTGCTGGGCTGCGGAGTGGACGTAAAGACTTCCAAAAATAAGGAAATATCCCTTTTCAATATCGAGAACCTGCGGTGGAACAAGATAATCATATGCACCGATGCGGATTATGACGGCTTCCAGATAAGAACGCTTATCCTTGCGATGCTCTATAGGCTGACGCCTGCGCTTATCGAGCAGGGATACGTTTATATCGCAGAGTCTCCGCTTTTTGAGATAACCACTAAGGATAAAAAGTATTTTGCTTATGACGAGCCTGAAAAGACCCGTATCCTTGAAATGATAGGCGACAAGAAGTTCACTATACAGCGTTCAAAGGGACTTGGCGAGAACGAGCCGGACATGATGGCTCTTACTACCATGGACCCGCAGACCAGGAGACTTATAAGGGTAGACCCCGATGAGGCGGAACACACGGCGTTTATGTTCGATATGCTGCTTGGCGAAAACCTCGAAGCAAGAAAAGAATTTATTTCAAACAACGGCGTGGACTACCTTGAAATGGCTGATATAAGCTGACAGAGCCTGACGGTTTTGAACAAATTATTGTGAGGAGCGTTTTTAAATGCCGAGGAAGAAAAAAGGACCTGAAAAGACCGCCCCCAAAAAAGGCACAGATGCGTATATCGAAGGGGCTGGCACTGTTGTTGAAGAACCTATAACCGTCACTCTGGAAAAAAACTATATGCCGTATGCTATGAGCGTTATAGTGTCCAGGGCTTTTCCGGAAATAGACGGATTCAAGCCGTCCCACAGGAAACTGCTTTATACTATGTATAAAATGGGACTGCTCACCGGCCCGCTCACCAAGTCGGCGAATATAGTGGGACAGACCATGAAACTCAATCCGCACGGCGATGCGGCTATCTATGAGACGATGGTGCGTCTTGCCAGAGGAAATGAGTCGCTGCTGCACCCATATGTCCAGTCAAAGGGCAACTTCGGAAAAGCTTATTCAAAGAATATGGCGTATGCAGCCTCCCGTTATACAGAAGCGAAGCTTGAACCTATCTGCAATGAGCTTTTTCGGGAAATAGACCGTGATACGGTGGACTTTGTCCCAAACTATGACAACACTATGACCGAACCGGTGCTGCTGCCGGTGACCTTTCCGTCTATTCTGGTGAATGCAAACGTAGGTATCGGCGTTTCTATGGCAAGCGCTATCTGCCCGTTCAATCTCAGCGAGGTCTGCGACGGGGTCATATCGCTTATGAGGAATCCCGAACACGACCTGCTCAACTCCATAAAAGGTCCGGATTTTCCCGGAGGAGGATACCTTATCTACGATGAAGAGGAACTGGACAGGATATTCAAGACCGGCAAAGGCTCTCTGAAAGTAAGGGCGAAGTATGGTTTTGACAAGTCTGCAAACTGCCTGGAGATCACCGAGATACCCTCTACCACCACAGTTGAAGCGATAATCGAAAAGATCGTGTCTCTTATCAAGGAGGGCAAGGTGCGGGAGATCGCATTTGTCAGGGACGAGACGGATATAAACGGTCTGAAGATAGCTATTGACGTAAAACGCGGGGTAGACCCTGATAAACTCATGTCCAAGCTGTATAAGCTCACGCCTCTTCAGGATACCTATTCCTGCAATTTCAACCTGCTGGTAAACGGCTACCCGAAAGTGCTGGGCGTTTACGATATAATCAAAGAATGGCTGACTTTCAGGAAAGGCTGCATAAAACGAGGGGTCACATTCGACCTGAAAAAGAAAAAGGATAAGCTGCACCTGTTGAAAGGTCTGGAAAAAATACTTCTCGATATAGATAAAGCCATAAAGATCGTCAGAGAGACCGAGGAAGAAGAGGACGTAGTTCCTAACCTTATGATCGGGTTCTCTATTGACGAGATACAGGCTGAGTATGTTGCAGAAATAAAACTTCGTCACCTGAACAGGGAGTATATCCTGAACAGGACTAAAGAAATAAATGAGATCCTGGAGCAGATAAACGATCTGGAAGAACTGCTGGATTCTGACAGGAGAATAAAGAGCCTTATCATAGACCAGCTGAAAGAAGTCTCCAAAAAATACGGTCAGCCCAGAAAGACCCAGATAGTTGACAAGCCGGCAGAGGTGGAGACCGAACCGGACGAGACCCCCGACTATCCTTGCAGGTTCTTCCTGTCAAGAAGCGGATATTTCAAAAAGATAACCCCTCAGTCGCTGAGAATGTCAGGCGTCCAGAAACTGAAAGAGGGCGACGATATCACCCTGGAGGTGGACGGCACAAACAAGGCGGACCTGCTTTTCTTTACAGATATGGCAAACGTGTACAAGGCGAAAGCTTCTCAGTTCGATGATACAAAAGCCAGCGTTATCGGCGATTTCGTTCCGGCTAAACTGGGCTTTGACGACGGCGAGAACGTTCGGGCAATGGCGGTGACCTACGACTACAGCGGCTTTGCTCTGTTCTTCTTTGAAAACGGCAAGGCGGCAAAAGTACCCCTTAACGCCTACGAGACCAAGACCAACAGGAAAAAGCTGTCAAAGGCGTTTTCTTCCAAGTCGCCTCTGGTGACTGCGCTGTTTGTTGACGACAACCGGTTCGTGATGGCAAGATCTTCAAACGGCAGGGCTATCATTTTCAATACGGCAATGATAAGTCCCAAGACCACCAGAGATACGCAGGGAGTCCAGGTCATGACCCTTAAAGCCAGGTCTGTGCTGAGCAGGGCTTATGTGGTCACCGATGAGCAGGCTAAGGAGCTTTCAAAGTTCAAGGTGAAGAATATACCGGCGGCAGGCTGCTTTGCCAAAGATATTGAGGATCCGGATCAGGTGACGTTCGATACGCCGCAGGAGTGAAAATGATCTCAGAAAGAAGAAAAGGAAAAAATTTGAAAGAAAAGCCAAGCCCAAGCCTGAAAGACCCGCTGAGCCAGCCGAAGCTGAGGATATCACTTCCGGAAGAAGCCAGGACGTTGTGGCTTCTGATAAGCGGTTCAGGCTGATAATTGCGGCGGTCATCACGCTGGTGTTGGTGGCGGTAATTATTATTATCATTCTGATGATCTCAGACGTTTCAGGGCTGAAAAACGCCAAGGAGCTTGCGGAATATATCAACAAGCCGATACTTACCGCCAGAAACAAAACGGATATCTATCTTTCGGACGAGTCGTCTTATAACGGTCTGAATACCCTGACTAAGTTCGACTGGGTGGCTGAATCGGATAAAGAAGTGGAAGTGGACGGAGTGAAATATCCGTCGTGGGCGGTGCTGATAGATCTGAACGATCAGGATAAGATCGCCGCTGTGACCTATGCGGACTTCTCAGTTCTGAAAAAGAACAGAAAAGGCGTCAAGACCGATGAAGAGATAGATCTGGGAAAAATACCCACCGGGGAAAAGTTCAGAAAGGTGAAAGACCAGATAGATATAGACCCGTTCGCCATAGTTTATGAGGATTCTACTGAGACATATATTTATAGATATTACTTTATCAACAACTATGACGACGAGCAGGCAATGGCTCTTTCTGTGGTTTTTGACAGCGACAATAATTATATGTTCTCAACTTCTCAGATGGAAAATAGTTCCTTGCTGTGACGGCGGACTGTCGGAAATTGCCGTTTATTGGGAAAATATCATATTTAAACAGACCGATTGTTACAGAAAAAATACAAATGGTTTCACAAAAAGAACAAAGAGGCTTATTTGGTTGACAAGTCGGGCGGTAATTGATATCATTAACTGATGAGGACGATAAAGGGACGGGGGTGAACTGTATGATAGAGGAAAAACAGGAACTTTGCTATGGCTGCATGAATAAACTTGACGCTGACGGGCATTGCCGTTTTTGTAACTATAATAACGGTTCGCCTATGCTTATAAGGACTTATCTTGCGCCGGGAACTATCCTTGACGACAGGTATCTTGTGGGAAAGATACTTTCGTTCAACGGCGAGGGAGTCTCCTATATCGGCTACGACAGAGTTACCAACGAGAAAACTGTTATCAAGGAATATTTCCCCGATACGCTGTGTACCCGTGCTGAGGACGGGGAGAAAATACTGGTAAATCCTGATTGCCTTGCTAAATATAAGACGTTTATGTCGGAGTTCGGCGAGGTATATAAGGTTCTTTCACGAATGAGGAACCTGCCGCATATCGTGCCGGCAGTGGATATGTTCGTGCAGAACAACACCACCTACGCCATCACTGAATATGTAGAGGGCGTTTCGCTGAAGAAGTTTTTGCAGGAAAATACCGGTATGCTCACCTGGGAACAGGTAAAGAAAATATTCCCGCCGATATTCACAACGCTCAGCCTTATCCATAACGCCGGTATCATACACAGGGGCATATGCCCGGATAATATAATCGTTACGATAAAGGGCGAACTGAAACTTATCGGCTTCTCCATAAGCTCTATCAGGACATTTAATACCGAACTTACGCCGGAACTTTACTCCGGCTATGCTGCGCCTGAACAGTATACTTCCCTGGATTGGCAGGGTACCTGGACGGACGTTTACGCAATCTCAGCAGTGCTTTACAGAATGCTCACAGGAACAGTTCCGCCGGAAGCCCACTCCAGAACGATCAGAGATACGATCATCGACCCTATCAGACTTAACCCGTCTGTGCCGCTCCATGTGTCAAGAGTCATTATGAGAGGTCTTGAGGTAAAGGGCGAAAACCGTATCCGTACTATTACCGAGCTTGTCACTGAACTTTTTGAGCAGCCGAAGTTCGTTGAACACCAGAAAGGCGCTACTCAGACTATACCGGTGACTAAGCCTCAGGTGAAACGTACTTCTAATGCAAAAAAACAGCCGGAAGATAAATTTAAGAAGATACTGCCGTCTGTGCTGGGCGTTTCGATGGTGATAGTGATAATGTGCCTGGCGGTGTTCCTGATATATCAGATATTCTTCGCACAAGGTACTGACGACCGTGACGACTCCGGAAGCCAGTCGTCTCTTGGCCAGTCTACCGCAGTCACTACTACAGCTCCCGTGACCTCTTATATAAATGAGGGAACTACCACTGCGGTTACTGAGGAAAATTCCGACCTGGGACACGGTGCGATAATGCCAAATATCGTCGGCTACCAGTATGAGGGCATAAGAGAGACTATAGAAAAGGATTTCACCGTGGAACTGGTGCATGACTACTCCAATGAACATACTTCGGGTACGGTCATAGACCAGAGCATACCGCCTGATACCGAGTATGACCCGGAGTATAAGAACCGCCTGGTGATAACCGTTTCCCTTGGCTCTGAGACGGTCATTATCCCTGATTACCAGAACAGGACTCAGGCTGATTATATCTCAGAACTGGAAGAACTTGGCATCAAGTACGCTATTATAAAGGTGAACTCAGATACGGTCTCTGCCGGATATGTGGTGGAAACCGACAAGAAAACAGGCACTGAAATTAACGTGAAGAATGGGGAAGTCCTGACTGTGACCGTTTCGGCAGGTCCTCGCCAGACTGAGACCCAACCTGTTACCAGTGAGCAGGAAAGCTCCTCTTCTGAACCGACAGAGGAAGAATAGATCTGACCTTGCGCTGTCGCTGCATTTTGTGGCGGCAGCTTTTCTATTTTATTAAATAACCAAAAGGTCAATTTTATCTATTGACTTTTTTGTGCCAATGTGCTAAACTAATTAATAGTAATGTTTTACACATTTCATTTTGCAATGTGTTTGTGGAGTGGAGGAATTAAAATGGCAATGACAATCGGTGTGCTGACCAGCGGAGGAGACGCTCCGGGAATGAATGCTGCGGTGCGTGCAGTTACAAGGACCGCCCTTTCCAAGGGAATGAAGGTCTATGGTATCCGCAGAGGCTATAACGGCCTTATCAACGGGGATATCGTTGAACTTAATGCAAGAAGCGTTTCGGGTATAATCCAGAGAGGCGGCACTTGCATATATACCGCAAGATGCGATGAGTTCCGCTATGAGGAGGGACTCCAGAAGGCTAAAGCCAAATGCGAGGAACTGGGCATAGAAGGAATAGTAGTTGTCGGCGGAGACGGCTCTTTCAGAGGGGCTGCGGATCTTTCGGCAAGGGGAATAAACTGCATAGGTCTCCCCGGAACTATAGATAACGATATCCAGTGTACTGAATATACCATAGGCTATGATACCGCTTTGAATACCGCTATGGAAATGATAGACAAGCTCAGGGATACCGCTGAATCTCATGACAGATGTACGGTCGTTGAAGTTATGGGAAGAAATGCCGGCTATATCGCTGTGAATGTTGCCTGCGCAGTGGGCGCTGAAGCAGTTATCACCCTGGAAGTTCCGTATGATCTGGACAAGATCTGCGCCGATATCACAGAGGCAAAGACTTCCGGAAAGAACCATTACATAGTAGTAGTTGCCGAGGGCGTGGGAAATTCCGAGAAAATAGCTAAGGAAATACAGGAAAAGACCGGTATCGAGTCCAGAACGACTATACTGGGACACGTTCAGAGGGGCGGTTCTCCCACCGTGAGAGACAGAGTTGTCGCCACCCAGATGGGCTGCTATGCGGTGGAGCTTCTTGAAAAAGGCATAGGCAACAGAGTTGTTGGAATGAAAGACAATAAGATCTACGACGTTGATATCCAGGAGGCTCTTGCAATGAAAAAGCCTTTTGAAATGGACGTTTATAATGCGGTAAATATGACGGCGTTCTGATCGCCGATCAAATTGAATACAGCATTCCAGAGTAGGAAACCAAGCGTTAAGTGCCGGACAGACGGGGAGTTGTTGTCTGGACGAAAGGAAAATTTTTTCTTGCGGTTTGGTTTCCGCATCCCGCTGAATGCATAATTGCAGCTTTTCATAATAAAAGCCCCTTTATGCACTAAGCATTTGGCTCGTTTATCAAAGCATTGAAGGAGGAACTGATATGAAGAGCTTTTTTCACGCATTTTCGGATTCTTTTAAGGAGTTCGGGCATATCCGGACTATAGTGGTGACTGGAATATTTATTGCCGTCTCTATGCTGATAGAGTCGTTTACCATCAGTACGCCGTTTTTCAAGATAAACTTCGCTTTTCTTGCAATTGCGGTGATAGGTATGCTTTTCGGACCGGCGGTGGGCTTTGCGGCAGGAGCTGCCTGCGATATAGTGGGAGTCCTTGTACACCCTGACGGCGGATTCTTTCCGGTGTACGTCCTGCTGGGTGCGCTTCAGGGATTTATCTACGGCGTGACCCTTTATAGGAAAATGGATTCGCACAGTATCTGTGTCGTCAATAACAGAACTCAGAAAAGCCGTGATATCACCCTTTATCTGAGGGCTTCGCTGGCAAGACTGCTTGACGTGGTGGTAATAAATATTTTTCTGAATACCAAGGCAAACCTCCATTACGGCTTTATTACGGCGGAATCTTACTCCGCTGCTGTGATGGCAAGAGTGGCTAAAAATGTTATAGAATTGTTTGCGGACCTGCCGCTGCTGTTTGTGTTCCTTGCGGCGGCTCTGGCAGCGTATAACAGGACTTTCAGCAGAAAAGCTGTTACTAAAGCCTGAACGGAAGGGAAGTACCTTTATGGTGAATGTGGGTTTTATCGGCGCAGGAAATATGGGTTACGCTATAATAAAGGGCATTTGCGGCACACATGACCCCAATGTGAAACTTTTTGCCTATGATACAAAAACCGAAATGCTTGAAAGGCTCGTTCCGCTTGGAGTGGGATCCTGCGGTTCGGCAGCTGAACTGACCGGAAAGTGCGGTCACATCTTTCTTGCCGTAAAGCCTCAGCAGCTTGAAGGCGTTCTTGAAGATATTGCTCCTGCCTTAACGGATAAAAAGGTGATAATTTCCATTTGCGCCGGCATTTCGGCGGAATATATAAAGTCAAAGACCATACCTGATGTAAAGGTCATACCCGTAATGCCCAATACTCCGCTGCTTCTGGGGGAGGGAGCTTCGGCTCTTGCAAAATGCGCAGACGTTCCGGACGATGATTTTGAATTTGTGAAGAATATCTTTGCTTCCTGTGGAAAAGTCGCAGTCGTTCCCGAAAACAAAATGCGTGAGGTTATAGCCGTAAACGGAAGCAGTCCGGCGTTTATATATCTGTTCGCACAGGCGTTTACAAATTATGCCGAAAGCGTAGGCATAGACGGGGAAGTCGCAAAGGAATTGTTTGCCCAGTCGCTTATAGGTTCTGCAAAAATGATAACTGACAGCGGAAAGACTATCCCTCAGCTTATAGAGATGGTGTCCTCAAAGGGCGGAACTACTATAGCTGGTCTTGAAAAGCTCAGAGAGGGCGGTCTGGAAGAAACAGTGAAACGGTGCTGTCAGGCTTGCACTAAAAGAGCTTATGAGCTTTCAAAATAGAATATTTTTCTGAGACAAGCATATATTTTACCAAAGAAAATTGGTATTTCAGGTGGTATAATATATGCGTAATGGTTCGATAGATAACTTGCTGCAAAATAACAGAAATTTCCTTATATTGGCAACTGCGCTGATACTTGCAGGGGCGTCTTTGGGAGCAATAGGCTACTTTGCGCTTCCGGCGGAAAACGCTCAGGAGCTGGAATTCGTCAGCGGATATCTGGTGAGCGGACGTTTGTCCATGACTTTCGTTCAGGTCATGGGGGCAAGCCTTATAAGCTCCACGATATTCATGATGATACCGTTTTTCCTTGGGTTCTGCGCTTTGTCGCAGCCGCTGATATTGCTGCTGCCTGTGTTCAGGGGAGCAGGACTGGGCATAGGTATCGCTTCGGTCTACGGCGAACTGGGCGCAAAAGGCATCGGCGTGGCGGCGGCATCGGTGCTGCTGCCGGCGTTCTTTACAGTGTACGCACTGGCAACGGCAGTCAGAGAATCCCTTCGTATGTCGGTAACTCTGGCGTCGGCGGTGTTTACCGAAAAGAATTTTTTGGGTCTGCGTGACCATGCCAGACTGTATTGTGTGAAGTTTCTGGTGCTTGAAGCAGTTGCGGCGGTGGGAGCGGCAGTGGACGGACTTTGCGCCGTTGCTGCGGCAAGGATAAGTTAGTTCTTGATAGGAGTGTTAAAAACAAATGGGCTTGTTCGGCGGATATGAAAATTCAGGTCCCGGTATTCCAAAAAGTGAAATGGAAAAGAAGGGTATCTTTAAATTTATAGAGATATACTTCGGCAAATTCTGGAAGTTAGTGGAGCTTAATCTGCTCTATCTGCTTTTCTGCCTGCCTATAGTGACTTTCGGTCCTGCAACGGCGGCAATGCTCAAGATCGCCAGAAATTATACCCAGGCACGGCCTACGTTTATGTGCAGCGAGTTCTGGAAAACCTTTAAGTCCTGCTTTAAACAGTCGTTCGTCATGGGACTTATAGACATATTGTTCGTGGTGGCGATATTCGTCGCCCTGCCGATGTATAACAGCATGGCTAAGGAAAACTCGGTGTTCTTTGTGCCGTTCATACTTTGTATGAGCTTTGCGCTGGTCTTTCTCATGATGCACTTCTACATTTATCTCATGATAGTTTCCACAAATCTTACGCTTCCCAAAATCGTTAAAAACGCATTTTTCCTTGTCTGCATAGGACTGAAAAGTTCTCTGCTGACGCTGCTCGTTTTGTTTATCGAAGTAGCTCTGCTGTTCCTGTTCCTGCCGTACTCATCGTTTGTAATGCCGTTCCTGCCGTTTTCGTTATTTGGGCTGGTAGTGGCGTTCAACTGCTTCCCGGTAATAAGAAAGTATGTAATACAGCCTTATTATCAGCAGCAGGGTCTTGAAAGTCCGGAATTTGACTTTAAAAAGGCGGACGAGAGCAAGGCGCTGTTTGAGGATAAGGGCGGCGAGGAAAAACCTATACAGGTCAAGAAAAAAGGAAAAGGCAAGATCATAAGCTGAGAAGAATATTATTAAACGGTGCGGCGCAGAACTGTTGGTTCGGCGCAGTACCGTTTTTGTTTTTGGTGAGATTCCTTGATATTCCTATTGTAAAAATGTTTATCGGCAGCCGTTTCAGGAATAATATTTCTGAAAGGGGGAATCAGTTTGGATATCAGAAAGATCGCAGCCGTTACAGCGGCGGCTTGCCTGCTGGGAGGTTGTTCCAGCAGGGAATTGGGCGCAGGCGGAAAGGATAAGTCCGGGTCGTCGGTCTATTCGGAAGTGGTAAGAAAAGGCAGCGAAGTCGAACCTATAAGCGTTGAGCCGCTTCCCGAAAAGCTCTCTGCAACTCAGCTTGACAGGGCAAAGCATGGGTACGGTCAGGGGGTGCAGATGGACGACCTTAACAGACCGCTTGGTGCGCTGGATTTCAATAACGCATACGGCAAGTATAACGCTACAGCCATCAATGACGGCAGCGACTCAAAGACGATCTGCCTGACTTTCGATCAGGGCTACGAAAACGGCTACACTGCCGCTATTCTCGATACGCTCAAAGAAAAGAAAGTAAAAGCCGTTTTCTTTGTGCTTCAGGATTACGCAGAGAAAAACCCTGAGCTTGTGCAGCGTATGATAGATGAGGGGCATATTGTGGGCAACCATTCAAAAAGCCACTTCTCGATGCCGGAACTTTCAGAGGAGCAGTGCCGGACGGAGATAGAAACGCTCCACAACTATATCAAGGATAACTTCGGGTACGAAATGAAACTTTTCAGACCGCCTATGGGCGAATTTTCGGAGTTTTCTCTTGAACAGACCAGAAAGACCGGCTACAGGACCGTACTGTGGAGCTACGCATACGCCGACTGGGACGTAAACTCTCAGCCGGACTACGAAACTGCTTACTCAAAACTGGTCACCGCAGCTCACCCGGGGGCGATATATCTGCTCCACTCAGTTTCAAGAACAAACTGCGAGGTGCTGCCGGCGGTCATAGACAAGCTCATCTCTGAGGGGTATACTTTCACAACTGACTGCTGATAAAAAAGCCTTCCCGTTTTTCATAAAGCGGAAAGGCTTTTGTGTTGTGAATTATTCCGAAAACATGGGGGTAGAAAGATATCTGTCGCCTGTGTCCGGCAGCAGGGCAACTATAACCTTGCCCTTGTTCTCAGGTCTCTTGGCAAGCTGAGTTGCAGCCCAGACCGCCGCCCCTGATGAGATACCTACCAGAAGTCCCTCTTTCTTGGCAAGGGCTCTTCCCACTGCAAATGCGTCCTCGTGGTCTACGGTGATTATCTCATCGTAAATATCGGTATCAAGCGTATCGGGAACGAATCCTGCGCCTATGCCCTGTATCTTGTGCGGACCTGACACGCCTTTGGAAAGTACCGGAGAGCTTTCCGGCTCTACCGCCACCACCTTGACGTCGGGGTTTTTGCTCTTGAGGTACTTGCCCACTCCGCTGAGCGTTCCGCCTGTGCCTACTCCGGCAACGAAGATATCCACTTTTCCATCGGTGTCCTCCCAGATCTCAGGGCCTGTGGTCGCCAGATGTACGGCAGGGTTCGCCGGATTGGTGAACTGACCGGGGATAAAGCTTCCGGGCGTTTCAGCGGCGATCTGCTCCGCCTTTTCAATTGCGCCTTTCATGCCCTTTGAACCCTCGGTAAGCACTATCTGAGCGCCATAAGCTTTCAACAGATTCCTGCGCTCAACGCTCATGGTCTCCGGCATGGTAAGGATCATTTTGTAGCCTCTGGAAGCCGCAACCGCCGCCAGACCTATACCGGTGTTGCCGCTGGTAGGCTCGATAATGACAGCGCCCGGCTTGAGAAGTCCTTTAGCCTCAGCGTCGTCCAGCATTGCCTTGGCTATCCTGTCCTTTACGCTTCCAGCCGGATTAAGGTATTCCAGCTTGGCTAAAATGTCCGCTTCCAGTTGGTTTTCCTCAATGTAGTTGCTCAGCTTCAGCAGGGGAGTTCCCCCGATAAGCTCTGTGATCTTTTCATAGATCTTCATAAAATATCACTCCTGACAGTTTAATTGATTGAGTCTGATCTTTCAAAAAATCAAGGTCAACATCGCATCTTGCAGCATATTTTCATATTGAACACCTCACAAAACCTATAAAACCCATTTGTTTTATAGACTTTATTATAACACCACAAAACTCATTTGTCAACACTTTTTTGAAAAAAATTTTTCTATCCGTTCCAACCATAAGACCGAAAGGCGTTTCAGCTGTTCTTCAGGACTTCTTCAGCTTCTTTCTGGAGTTGTTCGTCATAAGAGAGCAAAGGCTTTTCCTTGCTGCCTTTCAGCCTGCGGGAAATATAATTCTTCGTGATCTTGCCCACCAGCGGCGCCATGGACAGCACGCCTATAAGGTTCGGTATCATCATAAGACCGTTGAAAGTGTCTGAAATATCCCACGCCAGAGAAGAGGTCATCACTGCGCCTGAGATTATCATTGCTACAAATATCACCTTGTAAATACCGACTGCCTTTTCGCCGAAAAGGTATTCCACCGCCTTTGTACCGTAGTGAGACCAGCCAAGCACCGTGGTGAAAGCGAACATCAGCATTGCCAGAGCTATGAAAATTTCTCCGGCGTGCCCGAACACGTTGCCGAAAGCCTTTGATACCAGCGTGGCGTCGTTTACGCTGTCGTTTATGGGAAGCCCTGTTTCCAGGTCGATATATCCGGAGGAAAGCACAACTATCGCAGTGATGGTGCAGACTACTATCGTGTCGAAGAACACTTCAAATATACCCCACAGTCCCTGGGTCACAGGCTCTTTAACGTTTGAGGAGGAGTGTACCATTACCGACGAGCCAAGACCGGCTTCGTTGGAGAATACCCCTCGTTTGAATCCCTGAGTCACTACTTTGCTTATCACCACTCCGGCAGCTCCGCCGGCGGCAGCCTTTATTCCGAACGCAAATTTAAAGATGGAAAGGAAGATGCTTCCCAGCGAACTGATATGATAAAAGAAAACTATCAGCGAGCCGACAATGTAAGTAAGCGCCATGAAAGGCACGATGGTCTCTGCAAAGGAAGCTATACGCTGGAGACCGCCGATTATGATAAGTCCTGCCAGTATCATCAGCGCAACGCCTATTACTATATTGATAACAGGTATGCCGCCGACCTTTCCAAGGTCAACATTGGGAAATACCGCCGACTCCAGATTAAGGGTTATCTTGTTTATCTGCGCCATGTTGCCGATACCGAACGACGCCAGTATCACGAACACCGAAAACAGCCCGGCAAGAAAAACGCTTATCTTTTTGAGCCCCTTTTTGCTGCCAAGTCCGTCTGTAAGGTAATACATCGCTCCGCCTGACCATTCGCCTTTTTTGTTGCGGCGGCGGAAGTAGATACCAAGCACATTTTCTGAATAGTTTGTCATCATTCCGAAGAAAGCGGCTACCCACATCCAGAACACTGCGCCCGGTCCGCCGATAACAATAGCTGCGGCGACTCCGGCTATATTTCCTGTGCCGATGGTGGCGGCAAGTGCGGTGCAAAGCGCCTGAAACTGCGATATCG
>CANRLY010000018.1 GCA_947631585.1 uncultured Clostridia bacterium | reverse complement strand
AACGGTTCGACTGTAAACGGAGACATATATCTGACGGCAGATTCGCAAGAAGTAACTGTACTCTACAATGAGACAGTTACCGCAGAGTTTACTAACAATGAAAAGACAGGTTCTATCAAGGTGCAGAAGCGCACAGAAGGTATGCTCAACCTTGAAGGAATTGAGTTTGTTCTCTCAGGAATATCAGATTCCGGCAGAACAATATTCATGAGCGCCACCACCGACGAAAACGGTGTTGCTACCTTTGAAAGCATACCTGTTGGAACATACACCGTTACCGAAAACGGTGAGACTGTGCCTTATGCTTACCTTATAGCAGATGAACAGACCGTAACTGTAGCTTATGGCGAGACAACTCCTGTAGACTTCCTCAACCTGGAAAAATACGGCGAAGTGACCGTTCAGAAGCGTACAGAAGGTATGCTCAACATCGAGGACATTGGCTTTATGCTTACAGGAATATCCGACTCTGGCAGAGCCATATCTGAATATGGGTTTACCAATGAGGACGGAAAAGTGACTTTTTCCGTTCCGGTCGGAACATACACAGTTACCGAGGACGGTGAGACCGTACCCTACGCTTATCTGGTTGCAGAACCTCAGCAAGTGACCGTGACTTACTCTGAAGCTGTTACAGCTGATATTTTCAATATAGAAAAAACAGGTTCTGTTCAGGTGCAGAAATCCACCAAGGGCAGCAAGAATCTTGAAGGTATCAAGTTTGTTCTCTCCGGAATATCAGATTCCGGAAGAGAGATATATGCAGCTGGTACCACCGACAGCACCGGTCTTGCAGTATTCCATCAGATCGACTCTGACGGAAACGATCTGCTGGACAGCAGCGGCAACTTGGTAAACACAGTTCCCATAGGAACTTACACAGTGACTGAGCTGGGCGAGACTGTTCCATTCGGATATTTTGTAGCAGAACCCCAGCAAGTGAACGTAGCTTACGCAGAGACTACTGAAACTCCTGTCACAAATGAAGAAATGCCCGGAACGCTGGTATTCACAAAGAGCGACGTTTCTGACGGCAAGCTTATTCCAAACTGCAAGATCGCCATTTACGACGAAGCTGGAAACGAAGTTGTCACCGGCGTTACTGATGAAAACGGAAAGATAGAGTTTACGCTTCCTTCCGGCAAATACTTTTATCGGGAGATCGAAGCTCCTGAGAACTACCAGATCGATAACGGAAAGTATGAGTTTGTCATCGAAGCTGGAAAAATTACCGAAGCTCACATGACTGACGAAAAGAAGCCCGGAACACTGGTATTCACCAAGTCTGATGTATCTGATGGAAAGCTCATTCCCAACTGCAAGATCGCCATTTACGACGAAGCTGGAAACGAAGTTGTCACCGGCGTAACTGATGAAAATGGAAAGATAGAGTTTACGCTTCCTGAAGGTAAATATTACTATCAGGAAATAGAAGCTCCATCAGGATATCTGATCGATAACGGCAAGTATGAGTTCGTCATCGAAGCCGGAAAGATCACCGAAGCTCACATGACTAACGAGCGCATCGAGGACGATATCCCGAATACAGGAAGTTATGCAGACAATATTTGCATAAGCGGCATTTTAGTGCTGGCTTTAATAATGATAACGAGACGCAGATCATCTGCGACATAACAGATCCTCCTTTGTTCCCCAATCCCGTCCTGCTGCAAAGGTAGGACGGGAGCTTTTGGGGAAAATATAGTTGATTTTTTTCAGCCAGTGTGATATAATACAATTTAACAGCAAAGAAAATAAAGTATGTGAATTAAGAAAGGAGTGTCTTAATGTTCATTTTTCCAAAACGATTTGATGGGTCAGATAAGTTAAAATATATTTTTCCGTCAAAACAGAGGGCTGTCCAAAAAGCAATAGAATTGTCTGAAGCCGACAGCAGGATCAAAAGACTTATCATATTCGGAAGCGCAGTAACTATGAACTGCGGAGTAGAAAGTGACTTGGACATTGCTCTTGATATTCCCGGTGCTGATTTTGATGAATTTGCGAAAATAGCAAGACCGTTTTTTATTGAGATCCCATCAGAAGTCGATGTTATCCATTACAACGACATTCACAGCGACCTGCTGAAAAAAGAAGTTAATAAAGGAGTATGTGTTTATGCAAAACAGCAATGACTATCTGATACTTGCTGAAAGGGATTTTAAAATATGTATTCTTTCAGAAAAAGAATTTCCTGCTGATTATGCGGTTTCTGCCGCTGCTTATCATATTCAGCAAGCAATTGAAAAATCCCTAAAGGGCTTAATATTGATTTATGGGGAGACACCGGAATTTACCCATAATATTGCAAAGCTCAGAGTTTGCTCCGAACGTCTTGGAATAAAGATTCCGGAAGAACTTGAGGACATATCCGATATGTTAACCGCATGGGAATCAACGACCAGATATGACCCGTTTATTGATTTTTCAGAAAAGAAATACTCTAAGGCAAAAAAGATATATACAGAATTAAGCGAACTTCTCAGGCAAGAGATCGCTTCAGTTCAAAACATTGAAGCCGATGAAGCTGAGGAATGTGAACCGACGTGACATTTTAAATATTTTATGAAATTCAGACGATCAATTTGGTCGTCTTTTTTTATTGCAAAAATTCAGCCGATCAAATAATAAATAAAACATTTCAAAAGGAGTGGTAAAACATGAGATTATTCATCGATATGGACGGTACATTGGCTCGGTGGAACAATGTAGAGTTTGAGCAGCTTTTTGAAAAAGGCTACTACAGAAACCTTGAACCCAACCGGGACATATTGGGAGACGTTCACCAGCTGGTGCATACCGGCTATGACGTGTATATTCTTTCCTGCGTCTTGCCGGAAAGCAAGTATGCGTTGGAAGAAAAGCGACAATGGCTCAAAGAACACCTGTCTGAGCTTTCGGAAGAAAAATATATCTTCGTGCCGTTTGGACAGAACAAAGCCGAGTATCTTCGGGAAAACTACTCCCCTATAACAGAGAGCGACTATCTAGTTGATGATTACACTCAGAATCTGCTGGAATGGAGAGAGCTTGGCGGCACAGGAGTTAAGTACCTCAACGGTATCAATCATACCCGTGGCACTTGGGACGGGGATATGATCTATCAGAGCCGCATAGGTCTTGACCATGAGCAGACACTTGCAGCATATGCTGAATCTGCTTCAGATGAACCTAAAAACGGTGAAAATTATATTACGAAAAAGCAGAAAGGACGACGATAACAGAATGTCAAATATGGTAATACCTGAGTTCAAAGAAAAGACGGTATTCTTTTTTCACAATATCGGAGGCAAATCTTCTGAAGATATTGAGACTATTGCAAAAGAATATATAAGCAACGTTTTCGGAGAAAATGAGATATCAGCCAAAATAATAGATATTGCTATATATGGTTCACGTTCAAGAGGAAAGGAGACAGAAAGCTCTGACATTGACATTGTTGCAGAGATAAGATCCAATCTTAAAGAATACGCTCTTTTCAATCTCCTCAATGAGAGCAAGCCTGAAATCGAAGGTATCAGATTGGATATAAACCCTATTAGAGCGGAAGAAACAGGAACTCTTGAAAAATATCTTTCCAATATAAATAATTCAGCCGGATCACAACAGGCGGTATCTATATTAAAACAGAAAGGACGTAGAGGTAAATGATAGATCTAAGAGATCAGAAGTTCGGTATCAAGCTTGAATTTACCGGGATTACGAGAGAGACCGCCGCAAATGTCATTGCCGAATACTATGATACCTACTCAAAGCATATGGGCGGTATATACGATAAGTATGTTGTCCGTGATGAGCAAAGAAGAGAGTGGAAGATCATGTCGGATTCTTCTATAATACCACAAGCTTCAGTTCCTTCAGATTATGACAGCGGGCAATACAAATGTGAATTTGTAACGCCGGTTTGCAAATACAGCGATATAGAGGCAATACAGGATATCGTAAGACTGCTGCGGCAAAAAAGGGCAAAGGTAAACTATAGCTGCGGTATACACGTCCACGTTGACGGCGCAGCATACGATGAACGCAGTCTCAGGAACCTGGTAAATATTATGTTTTCCAAAGAGGATATCCTGGCAAGAGCTTTGAATATCGAAGAAGACAGGCTGGACCAATGGTGCCAAAAAGCTGACCGGACGTTTGTGGAAAAACTTAATAAAAGCAAACGACCGCCTCCTATGAATGAGCAAAGAGATATGTGGTACAACACGAGAGATTCGTTAAGGCGCACATTTAGTCATTACGATCCAACACGTTATCATATGCTCAATCTGCACAGCTACCACTCACATGGCAACATCGAGTTCAGATGCTTCAATTCCACGCTCCATGCCGGAAAAGTAAAAGCGTACATACAGTTTTGTCTTGCTGTTTCCGCTCAGGCACTTAACCAAAAGAGAGCAAGAACTCAGCAAACGGTAAGTACAAATGAATGTTATACCTTCCGAACCTGGCTTATACGCATCGGTCTGAACGGAGACGAGTTCAAAACTTGCCGAGGGCATATGCTTGCCAACCTGGAAGGTGCAAAAGATTGGAAAGACAAGGCTGCTGCTATGCAGAGGCGAGCTGAAAGAGCTGCCTTCCTGGCTGACAGCATACGTGCCACGGTGGCACACTCAGACGAGGAAGCCTCCGACATAAACAATGTTCTTACGGAACACCGGCGGCAAAGACATACGGAGGTGCTGGCAGAGCCGTCTTCCGTGGACGAGAACGATATGCCGGTAATCTCAATAGCTGAAAGGGTAGACGCTTTTCTGGCGACTATTTCTTCGGACGCTGAAGTTTCAGAAGACGAACGAAATAACATTATTTCTATTCTGGAAACGGCAGCAAGTCGTGACCGCAGCGGCGAAATAACTGTGCAGAACGATCCTTCAGAAAGAAGGGGGAGGTGACAAGAATGGAAAACACCATGTATGCTGCATATGGCAGCAACATCAACATAGACCAAATGCTGTTTCGATGCCCATCGGCACAGATCAAGGGCGTAGGATACGCCGAGAACGCAGAACTGGCTTTCAGCAAGGTTGCCGATCTGAAATACAAAAAAGGTTCAAAAACGCCGGTCGTCCTGTGGCAGATCAGCAAGGAAGATGAAAAGAAGTTGGATCACTACGAGGGATACCCATATAAGTACACAAAAACAACGGTTTTTGCTTCCGTCGGAAAGCAAAGATATCCGGCTATGGCTTATGTGAGGACCGGTACTCCCGAACTTGAACCGCCGACAGATGAATATTACAACCGTATTGAGGCGGGATACACATACTTTAATTTGGATACCGCATATTTGGAAGGTGCTTGACCGATATGAAGGATACCCCAGCTTTTACCGAAAAGAAACTGTAAAAGTAAAAACGCCTGTGGGAAACGAAGATGCTGTGGTTTATGTGATGAATTGCTCCGACGATCAGTATGCTCCGCCCAACGCACGGTATTTTGAAATAATCAAAGCCGGATACAAGCAAAACGGTATCAATACCGATGCGCTGGAAACTGCTTTGAAAGAATCCGTCCGGAACCGAAAACCTCAGCAAAACGTTATAGAAGCAAAAAGGAGAAAACGCACATGAAACTGATGACAGAGGAACTTGAAAAAGAGTTCCAAAACTACCCGTTGTACAGTCAGGAAGGCATGAACGGAGAAGCAAAGGTCATAGCAAAGTATTTTAATCCTATAGGAGTTGGAACATGGCTTATCACCGAAGGGCAAAAAGACGAAAACGGTGACTGGCTTATGTTCGGGTTTTGTCACTTAGGAGATGATGTGATGGCTGAGTTTGGTTACATTCGCCTGTCAGATCTCCAGAGAGTAAAGCTCCCATATGGATTCTCAATAAAAAGAGATCTTCACCTTGAGAAGGACTGCAATCTTATTCAGGCTATGGAAGGATCAGGAATAGAGCCGCCTGAATGGTTGATCAAAGACTATGAAAAGCGTAAAGCAACTGACAAATCGGAAGAAGTAAAAAATAATAAGCCTAAAGGGCGTAAGTAACGGAGGAATTTATAATGAACAATGTTTGTTTGATGGGAAGAATAACCAATGATCTTACTATGAAAGAGACTCCCGGCGGAATTAAGTTGCTCAATTTTTCTCTTGCTGTTGATAGAAACTACATCAAGCAGGGAGAGGAAAGGCAAACTGACTTCATAAACTGCATCGCTTGGAGACAGACAGCCGAGTTCATTGGAAAGTATTTTGCCAAAGGCAGAATGATAGCTGTCAAAGGACGGCTTCAGAGCAGAAAGTATACTGATGAAGAAGGGATCACACACCATGTGACCGAAGTGTGTGTTGAGGAAGTATACTTTACTGGCGAACCAAAGAAAGGAGATGATTAAAATGAACTCTCTTACCCCGGAAGAAATGCACTGCAAAGTCATAAATGCAGTTATTCAGGTACTCGCCGACGCCAATATTGATACCACAAAGGCGATCCAACACTGCCACGGAAATGGCGTAGTCATAATAGGAAGCTGTGGAAACGAGCTTTCCGAAGATTTTCTTTGCGAAGACGAAGCTTTTCGTGTTCTGATCGAAACAGCCTCTGAATCAGCTCTTAAAAAGGCAAAAACGCTGATCGAAGAAGAACTTGCAATAGAACAGGAGGCTAAAAATGGCATACATTGAAAGCTTGCCCTATCTTGTAGTCGAAAGCAATGGTGAAAAAATAGAAATCGAAAATACTCCCGAAAATCTATCATCATGTATATGCAGCAAGGGCTATAGCGCAGATCTTAGTGTGACATCTCCGAATGGTGATCTTCTGATCTCGACTTCTGGTCCGTTCGTAGATAGATGTTCCGATACGGACTATTTGAGCCATACGCTGATGCCTGTACTCATGCCTATGCAGACAGGCAGTTCGCTTATCCCAGAAACCAGGGTATACGGCATTGAAGAAACAGTATCTGTGGCAAAAAATCACAGCAGAAGGAGGTGATATTCGTGATGACAGACGGTGTTCCTTGCTCAAATATCGTTATTGCGTATGTTAACGGCAAGGCAATTATGAGAGATCCTTCGGATAATGAATCAAATCTGTACTTCTGCCCGATAAAAGAAGAGTTCATAACTATCGGGGAAAACCTGGTGGAAGCAACTATGTTTCCAATAGAGCTGCTGCCTCAGGAGGAATATCAGCACATTATTGATGTAGTCTCCAATATAAAGGAAGGAGGATAATAGTATGTTGCTTTCACAGGAAACTATAGAAGACGCTAAGAGCAGATCAACCGTCTCGGTCATATCAGACACTCACGGTTTTTCTTTCCATCGAACTGGTCAGGAACACAAATGTGTTGAGCATGACAGCCTCGTAGTGTATGCTGACGGTAAAGGTTGGTCTTGGTATTCAAGAGGTCTGTCTGGAAACTCGGCTGTTGACTGGCTTGTAAAGGTAGAGGGACTGTCTTTCCGTGAAGCGGTGCTTCAGCTTACTGGAGTAATTCTCGGAAGTAAAAGCAAATATGAAGTGGTGCAGCATAGTGCTGCCGAGAAAAAGCCAAAGCAACTGATACTTCCGGAACCTTTTCCCGGAAAATACTCTTCAGTATATATGTACCTCACAAAGACGAGGTGCATACTACCTGATGTGGTCAAGTTTTGCTTTGATAAAAAGATACTCTACCAGGACGACCATCGTAACGCTGTGTTCGTAGGGTATGATGAGGCAGGAAACGCTAAATACGCTTCTAAGAGAGGTACTTGCACATATCCTAACGTTCCGGCGTACAAAATGGACTGCTCTGGCAGTGACAAGTCCTATGGCTTCGTTATGGAAGGCACCCTTAAAGAACATATCTTTGTCTTTGAGGCGCCTATTGACGCTATGTCTCATGCAACGCTTAATGCGTACAAGGCACATGGCATGGGAAAAAGTGACTGGCAGGACTGCTGGAAGCTTCATACACGCATTGCATTGGGAACAGTTTTTGATGCTGCGTTGGAACGATATGTATCATCTCATCCAGAAGTTAAGTCTATCTCATTTTGCCTTGACTCGGATGAAGCTGGGTGCAAAGCGGCAGAAGTCCACAGAGAAAAATACAAGGCTGCTGGATTTCAAGTAAATGTTTATAAAATACCGCTGAACATGGGCAAGGATTATAACGAATACCTTTGCCGATTTAAAGAAGAACACAAAAAAACAATCGAACGTAACGCTGCTACAGCAGTGGTTAATAACAAATCAACTGGGAGGTATTGATTATGAGTGAAGTTCAAGCATGGATCGAGACACAGAAAGGTAATATCCTTATGGTGTCAATACCATTACTTATCATCTTCTTGATAGCGTGTGGTATTTCGATCGCATCATCTAAGCGTGGCTTGGAAGATAACAAGCCATGGCTTAAAAACATTGTTATCGGTGGATTTCTTGTGACTTTCGCCGTAACTCTTATTACTATTCTTTTCGGATAACAACGCAAGCGTTATCTGCATGGTCTTTTATGACCGTGCAGATAATGCAATTGTGAAACAGAAGGAGTGTACAAATGATAATTTTGAGCGATTATACAACGCTGCCACGAGATCTCTTTGAACATTTAAAGGTCAGCAACGTGTTTTGGGATATATTTCGAGACTTTGGCTATTCGCTTCTTAAAGGTCTTGCAAAACTCGTAGACGGAGTTTATGATGCTGTCAATACGATTCTTTCGCTGGATCTGTACACACTTGTAAAAACGAAATTCCCAACATTTTTTAATGCTGTCCCATCGCTTGTTTGGGTTGCTTTTGGACTTGCTATAATGATAGGAGGTTTAAAACTTGCATCTAAGAGAAATAAGGGCGAATCGTCTAAGTTTATTGAAAGTATGTTCTCTTCAGCGCTGCTGATTGTGGCGTTCCCATTTCTGATTAATGCTCTCAGTGATCTACGGACTGCTGGCATAGATGATGTTAACGCCTTAAAAGTTGGTAATGGGTCAATAGGTGAAGAAATTCTTTCAAACTTAGTAATAGATATTGATAATTCAAAATATAAAATGACCTACATTTCTGAAAACACCAATAAATCAGCATATTCCATTGATATTAATGAAGAACTTGACAATAGTGGTTTCTGGGATAAAAAAGTTGGCACAAAACCCTTGTCAAATCAAAGAGTAACTGATTATGTTTTGCTTGTAGAATTTTTTGGGTGTTCGGAAAATGTTGCAAAGAACTTTGTGCAATATGGCAGCTATAATACTGACCGTATGATCGATATATTTGCAGGTGCGGTTCTCAACGAATTAGAAGCAATCGAGCGGTCAAAAAATAATACAAATCTTGCAGATCAGATACACGACTGTGATACCATATCAGAATTGTTCTATATCTTCGACTATCAAATTCAAAACTGGAAAAAATATCGTCCTCCTTTGTCGTCAGACGTGATCCAAGACGTATCATTATATACAAATTATCTGTTTACAGAGGATGACTATGAAAAACTTTCGTGGAATGAAAAAATAGTTGAGACAATAAAAAGCTTAGGTTCTCCGGAAGAGAACTTATATGCATATGACTTCTTCTTTCTCAATGCATTAATAATTCTGACAACAACTCTTGTGGCACTTATCTTTGCAGGACTAAAAGCATCCAAGCTTTTATATGACATGATTTTTAATCAGATCATCGGTCAGCTGGTGATAGCGACAGATCTAAACAATGAAGGAAGGAAAAAATATATTATTCAACAGATTATATCTACATACCTGGTTTTTATTGTGATTTTGTTTATTATCAAACTTTTTCTTGTGGTAACACTATATATTACTACCACGCAGTTCTCGATAGTCGTGCAGCTGTTTATTATTCTCGGAGGCATGGCTTTCATTATAGATGGACCTGATACTATAGTAAAACTTCTTGGTATTGATGCTGGCGTGAAGAATGGAGGACACGCTATATATGCTGTTAATTCAGCTGCAAGAATTGGTAGAGGTGCAGTTGCCGCAGTAGGTGCAGTTGCTGCTGCATCAAGTAGAACAGTTGGTAGGGTCGCTGGAGGAGTACTTTCCTCATTCGGAAGAGAAGGTGGTAATAATCACTCTGAAGCAACAGCTCCTGAAAGTTCCGCTCAGCCTGGACACGGATCGGAAGCTTCGAGTGGAAGACAGGCTGCAACCACAGTAGGAGAAAGTTCTAATAATAATTCTGAAGCGACGGCTCCTGAAAGTTCCGCTCAGTCTGGACACGGATCGGAAGCTTCACCGGGGAATAATACAGATTCAAGTAAAGAATAGTAAAAGGAAGTGACTAAAATGGGAATGATTCCAAAGCAGACACAAGCTGAGCAAAAGATTTCCATTGGATTTCTCACTGTATCATTCAAAAGAATAATGGGGCTTATGATAACTGCGGCAATAGCCGCAGTGTTTGCCCGTTTGATGTATAAGTGGGTAGGTATTGCATTTATTGTTATAGCCTGCATAATTTATCTGAAGCTTACCTCAGTAGCTCCAAATAATCCAACAAAGACGTTTTTTAAAGGACTTATTGACTTTGTGTTATACATATTTTCAAGGAAAACTCTGTATAACTCAAACAGCTATGAATACATAGCTTCAGAAAATCGAAGAAAGGAGATCGCAGATGCAAAAGAAAAAAAGCAAATTGATAGGAAAAAATCAGCTCATCGAAAATAGCCTGGGATTTAGAATACAAGATGTGAATAACGATTGTGTATGTATTAATTTCTTTCCGCATACATCAAAGTATTTAACTATTGTTAAGATAAACGGTACTGATATTTTCCATTTTACCGAAAACGATAAACATATGGCATATGAAAATTTTTCTAATGCGACAAAGGCTCTTGACTTGCCTTACAAGTATATTTTCACCACTTGTAAGCCGACTCTTTCAGACCAGAAAAAGCAAATATCTCATAAACTTGCAAATGCACGGCACGCTTTCCAAAAGCAGCTTCTTGAAAGAGAACTGAATCGTATGGATTATATAGAACATAATCAGTGCGATAAGCTTGCATATCTTTTGCTTTTTGGTGATTCAGAACGTGAAGTTATTGAGTCGGCGGAGCGATATCGGGCGCAGATGTTAGACGTAAGCGCAGAACTATGCAAAGGAGAAGAACAGATATTTGCTTTGCAGCAGATACTGAGATTTGATGACATCAGAGCAGTTGGCAATAATATATATGAACAGCTCTTTCCTAAAAAGCTTTCAGTTCATCAAAAGTATATATCTTTTGATAACAAATATATAACAAGTTTTATAGTATATAACTTTCCTGTGTCAATGCTTAATCTCCAATTTGCTTCTCTATTTAATAAATTTGACGATAATGTAACAATAACGCTTGATTGTCGGCTCACTGCAACGGAAACCGCTGTGCGTGACATTACTGCTTCCATGAGGGAACTAAAAGGAAGGAGACAGATAGCTCAGACTGAAGCAGATGAGATAGATTCTGAATCGGCTCTTGATAACTTACGGACTTTATATGCAAACATATCCCAGGGAAGTGAGCAACTTATAAGCCTTACGCTGCGATTCTACTGCGTCGCTCCCAGCGTGGAACGTCTTAATATGACCGTCACAAATATAAGTAAGCAGTTAAAGACACTGGGTATAGATGGATATATACCAGAGAATATGATGCTGAAAGAATATGCTTCGCTCATATGTTATTCTAATTCTATTGGTAATTACTTTCCAGTAGAAGATACTTTTAAGTATCAGTTTCCTTTTTATTATCAGTCTCTTATGGATCCTGGAGGAACGTGGTTTGGAGAGACTGTCACGCATGGACAGGTTCTGCTTAATCCGTTTCTTAAATCACAAAGCCGCATATCCTACGATCTTCTCCTTGCAGGTGTAAAAGGCTCGGGGAAGACGATCACTTTAAAATCAATGGTCGCAGATCAGGTGATGCTTGGAAACAAAGTATTTATGCTGGATCTTGAAGGCGAAGATTATAAACTTGCTGAAAAACTTGGAGGAAAGGTTATAAGAATGAGTCGTTCATCAACGATCAATCCATTACAATTGAGACGTTCTGTTGCATCGTCAGATATATCGGAAGAAAGCAATTATATTTCCGAGATATCACGAATTGAGACCTTTCTTAGGCAGTATATACCTAATATGGACGATTTGGAAGCAGAAACGCTTATGGATACGGTTCGGGATACTTTTCTTGAGTTTGGAATAAATGAAGCTACAGATATATCGGGGTATAGTAATGAGGATTTTCCACTGATGAGCGATGTTTTGGCTAACATCAGATGTAAAAAACGTTCCTCTGAATTATCTGCCAAAAAGCTCCAGGTCTATGAAAGTCTTGAAACTTTTGTAAAGCCTCTTGCCGAGGGCAGTTATGCTTCCATGTTTAATGGCTTTACATCAATAGATACTTCTGGAGAAAATCTCATAGTTTTTGATGTGAAATCTATCTCTGAACTTCCTGAACGAATCTTCAACGCTTTTCTTACCAATATCCTTGGTATTATGTGGAGCGAGATTTGCGACAATGTAAGGAACAACGAAAATCTTGTAAATTCTTTTGATCGTCGCTGCGTTATAGCCGTCATTGATGAAGCGCACCAATATATTAACAATCCCTATGTACTAGCTTTCATAGAAAAATTGCTCAGACGAAGCAGAAAGTATGATGCAGCTCTATGGTTCGGATCTCAGTCCATGGCGGATTACAAGATCGACTGCTCATCGCTATTTGCACTTATCCAGTACAAAATGCTTCTCAAGCAAACTGCTGAAAGTGTACCACTGCTCAAAGAGCTTTTTCCGCAATTTACGGAATCTGAGCTGCGTTCCCTTGAAACATTCCTGCCAGGAGAAATGTTGTTGTCTTTGGGCGGAGGACGTTCCAAGTTGCATTGCAGGCGGCTGGTTTCAGATGAGGACTTATACTGGCTCGGAAACAGCAGAGATATAGAGAGCTTGCGCAGGAAGGGGATAGTAGCCGATGATTGAGACAACAAGCAATTCAAAGTATATTTCATTTGTGATTTTTACGGTGATAACATTAATATTTTGCTTATGCAGCAATCTGATTTTTACTGATTCCAGGAAAATACGAAACGAAAACTACGACTCTTCGTTCAAACTTAATGGTTATACCGTTAAGATCAGCAACGCTGCATATGACAGAGCTTCCAGAAAACTGACATTTGATTTTTTTTTAAAAGAAGATGGCGCAACAGCCAATGGCAGCAAACCATATATCAATGAGATAGTCTCGGATACACATATAAATGACCCGCTAGGCTACAGTTCTGAAATAATCCCTGAAAACAAATATGGCACTAAGATAACAGTTGATCCGTCTGATGAGGATTTCTATTATTTTCGGGTGACTGTAACATCTAAAGAAAATGATATAATACAGGAATCTACCGTTGACGAGTTCGGGCAGGTTATAACTCACTCGCCTATTAAAGGAGAGGAAAAGCATACATATGTATACATAGACTATCGTTTGGTCAGCTTTTCTGGGGAGAGACCCATACAAACCACGGTCACTACATCATCAGCTGCGAACGCTTCTACATATGATGTGACAACAGAAACAACTGCAGTTTCAGAGACAACCGGTGCGCTATCAACAGATAAAGCAACAAGTTCGACAGAAGTTGCAGCAACAAAGCCAGTAATTGTAACAAAAAGTGAAAAACAAACAAAATCGACAAAGCCACGGGTTACCGTCACCACTAATAAACAGACGGAAGTGACCGCCACCAAGAAACCTATCACGTCTACAATTACAACTGTAACTACCACTAAAGCAAAACCCAAGATTACCACTACAAAGAAAGTCACTACAACAAAGAATGCGACCTCATCAAAAATGACAACGACCAAAGCAAAGCCCAAGACCACCACAGCAGCAACGACCGTTTTGCCGGCTATACCGCTAAGAGGATTGTCTTTAAAGACATCTTCACCAGACAATACGGTTACCATACAGGTCGGAGAGACAACGCAGATCACACCTGTCTTCACCCCAGAGGAAACCACCAACAAGAAAGTATACTGGTCTAGTAATCGTGAGGACAGAGCCATGGTGGACAACAATGGGGTAGTCATCGGGCGGTCTCCAGGAGCCGTCATTATTCAGTGCAGATCTGATGATGGTGATCTGACCGCAGCTTGCATGGTTGTTGTGCAGTGATCAGAAAGGAGTATAATAAACATGGCAACGGTCAACATCAGAATTACGGACGAGAACCTTTTAAGAGAACTTGACAGAATAGTTGAGACCGAGGGCTATGCTTCTCGTAATCAGCTCATCAACCATATTCTGGAAATATATGTTTCTGCGAGAAGTCAGTTTGCTTCACAAGCATTACCAAGCATTGTTAAGAATCTGTGTACAGATTCTATAATGCAAACCATTGAAATTTCTTCTCAGCCACTGAAAACTATAGTTCAATTACAGTCGTCAATATTCAATATGCTGCGAGACATTGCTATAGTTTTGGGAATCGAACCGCCATAACAGTGTTGAAAACTTCTTATTCTGTACGGCTTTTGTACGGCTTTTCCAAAATATGTATATAAATGTACGGTTTTTGTACGGCTTTTTTCAAAAAAATATATATAAATGTACGGCTTTTGTACGGCTATTTCCAAAATATGTATATAAATGTACGGCTTTTGTACGGCTGTTTTGTTGTTGTGGTATCACTCGGAGGCTTAAAAAAACTCGGTACTACCGAGTTTTTCCGTTGGCGTGATATCACGCCTTTATGCTCTTTGTTTGTGTTTTCATATTTAAAAACACAAACCTCGTGTTCCCTCCAGGGAATACGACCCTTTCTTTTTGCTTACTTTTTCTTGGGAAAAGAAAAAGTACACGTTAGCTATGCCGTCTCGTTAACGAAATTTTAACATTTGGACAGAGGAGGAAAATATCATGCGTAAGGTCAAAAAAACAGTAAAGATAAGTGATGCAACAGATGTAAAGCTCAGAAAAGTCGCAGAACAGATGCACATATCCCAGGGAAGCGTCATAGAGAAAGCCATATCAGCTTTTTCTCCTGAATCGGTTTCTTCTTCGGAACAGTTGTTGGTTTGGAGCGAGCTGAGACACCTTAGTCGAGAAACCCAAAATATGCTTAACATACTTAACTCTATGGTCTACAATCTGGAATTTAAGGACTACCATTCGGCACAAGAAGATCCATACATCTGGCTTATCACAAGTAATGCAGAGTACAAAGATCGCATCATTAAATCAAAGACAACTGCATTGCTGGGAAAAGAGAAAAATGAACCTTGATGAACAGTCATCACATCGAGCGCAGCCTCCGAGGAAAAATGTGCCACAGTGGCACGTTAAAAACAAAAAATAACTGTTGACAAACAAAAAGCAATGATGTATAATATGATTGAAGGTAAGCATAGACTTATCGTATGGGAGCGTAAAGCTCCTGTAAAGAGCGGTGTGTCCTACCATAAGTGGAAACCATAAGAGCGGTGTGTCCTACCATAAGTGGAAACCATAAGAGCGGTGTGTCCTACCATAAGTGGAAACCATAAGAGCGGT
>CANRLY010000017.1 GCA_947631585.1 uncultured Clostridia bacterium | reverse complement strand
GTGGTGAAGGGGCTCCCCTGCTAAGGGAGTAGGTCGGGAAACCGGCGCGAGGGTTCAAATCCCTCTTTCTGCGCCAGAATGCTTGCGAAGCAAGCATGAAGAATTGCAGAATTTTCTTTTTATGAAAAGAAAATTCTGCAATTCTTCTGTGTTGGGTACTGTTACTATGTGCGGCGATTTTCTGCGAAAACCGAAAATTCTTCCGCTCTACTATTAATATGTTTAAGCTTTAAACAATAAGCATCGTTGCCATTTATCGTGGCAATGCTTACTTCGTAAGCATGAAGAATCGCATCGCCGCCGTATATCGTGGCGGCGATTTTAGTTTTTCCTCAAAACCTAGCGGCTTTGAAAAAACTAAAAACCAGCGATTCTTCTGTCATGGGTACTATTACTATGTGCGGCGGTTTTTAACGAAATAATTCTTCTGTGTTGGGTACTATCACTATATGCGGCGGTTTTTTACCGCCATGATGGCAAAAGCTGATTTCCTGCGAAAACCAAAAAATTTTTCCGGCGTAAAAAATCCGGCGGACGGTTCGTACAATTCTTGTACGAACCGTTTTTTATCCCCCCTTGTAAGAGTACGGCTCCGCCTCTACGCTTCGCTTCGCTCAGCTCGCCGGCTCCGCCGCCGCACTGGTGAACCTACTGCGCCGCAGGTAGTTGGGCTTACGCAATCGGGCGGCTTCGCCGCCCGAAAAACCCATCCCCAAGTTGGGGAGGGAGAATGACAGCGTTAGCTGTCAAGGGGTGGGGAAACTCTTTTATAGGCACACGGTAATAATTAATTAACTGCCGGGTCTCCGCCTTACCAACCCCCTCCCCCAATGGGGGAGAGGTGTCAGCGTCAGCTGACGGAGTGGGGGATATTTTTTGTAAGTGGGCACGGCTACAATAAATTAACCGCTGACTTTCAGAGTTGCACTGCAAATAGCCCCCTCCCCAAACTGGGGGAGGTGAATGCTGCAAGCAGCATAGTAACGGAGT
Source organism: uncultured Clostridia bacterium (assembly GCA_947631585.1). Taxonomy (GTDB): domain Bacteria; phylum Bacillota; class Clostridia; order Oscillospirales; family Ruminococcaceae; genus JAAZZIT01. The sequence goes on along the minus strand of CANRLY010000017.1, from coordinate 15,167 downwards.
TGCAAGGGGTGGGGCAATTTTTTCAAATGGGACACTGTAATAAATATTTAACAGCTGACGGGGTGGGGTTTCTTTTTGAGCTGGTAACTGCGTATTATCTCCATCGGTTGTGGAACTTCTTGCTTACAGCAGGCGGCGAAGCCGCCCGGAAAAAACCTCCCCCAATGGGGGGAGGGGCGGCAGTACGGTGGCTTTGCAGCCGCAAAAAATCCCCTCCCAATGGGGAGGGGAAAAATGGCGTTAGCCATTCGGGGGTGGGGTAATTTTTTTCAGGGTACACTGTAATAAAATTTAACCGCTGACTTTCTGAGCGCACCACAAAACCCCCTCCCCAAACTGGGGAGGGGGAAAGCAGCGATAGCTACAGGGGGTGGGGCTTTTCTCTTAGTGTGTCGACTTAGTGTTTTTACTATTAGTGGGGAGAATTTCTTTTTTCTTGTCTCTTGCCTATCGTTATCTTGTTTCTAACAGGGGGTGGCAGTGCGCCGGCTCCGCCGCCGCAACGGTGACCCCACTGCACCGCAGGTAGTTGGAATTACGCAATCGGGCGGCAAAGCCGCCCAAATCTTGCCTCTTGCTTCTCGTTATCTTGCTTCTAGTGGCTGCGGCAAGATAGCCCCACCCCTGCAAGAAGCAAGAAATTTAGAAGCAAGAGGCAAGAAATCCCCACCCCCAAATGGCTAACGCCATTTTCCCCCTCCCCGTTGGGAGGGGGTTTTTTATGCGGCGGCTTCGCCGCCGCACTGGTGAACACACTGCACCGCAGGTTGTTAGGGCTGCATAGTCGGGCAGCTGGATAGCCAGCGATTAATTTGTTATAGCCGTGCCCACTTATAAAAAGTATTCCCCTCTCCGTCAGCTAACGCTGACACCTCTCCCCAATCTGGGGAGAGGTTATCGGGCGGCAAAGCCGCCCTGATCTTGCCTCTTGCTTCTAGCGGCTGGGGCAAGAAGCAAGAGCGCCCCACCCCTGCTAGAGGCAGGAAATTTAGAGGCAAGAAGCAAGAAAGCCCCACCCCCTAACGGCTAACGCCATTTACCCCCTCCCCATTGGGAGGGGGATTTTTATGCGGCGGCAAAGCCGCCGCAACGGTGACCTCGCTGCGCCGCAGGTTGTTGGGGCTGCATAGTCGGGAGGCTGGATAGCCAGCGATTAATTTGTTATAGCCGTGCCCATTTATAAAAAGTATTCCCCTCTCCGTCAGCTGACGCTGACACCTCTCCCCAATCTGGGGAGAGGATATCGGGCGGCAAAGCCGCCCTAATCTTGCATCTTGCCTCTCGTTATCTTGCTTCTAGCAGCTGAGGCAAGAGGCAAGAGAGCCACCCCAACGGGGTGGCTGTGCGGCGGCTTTGCCGCACTCCCCCACCTCCCCAATTTGGGGAGGTGAATGCTGCAGCATAGCAACGAAGTTGCTAGGGGGTGGAGCAATTTTTTAAGGGGTGCGGTTATAATAATTTAATCACGATTATTAGAGTAGAACTACATATTCCCCTCCCCCAATGGGGGGAGGGGTGTCAGCGTCAGCTGACGGGGAGGGGTTTTTTTATGCGGCGGCGTTGCCGCCGCAATCTTGCTTCTTGCCTCTGAATTTCTTGCCTCTAGCAGGGGAGGGGTGGCGACAACGTCGCCGGGGTGGGGTCCTCTTGCTTCTTGCCTCTCGCCCTCTTGCCTCTAGTTAATAAAGAAGTTGTTAAAATTATATACGAAATTTAAAAATCACGGGTTGACTTCTTTGTGGAAAAGTTATATAATGTTAATGTTAAGCTCCGAGTCGAAAACTCGGTAAAGATAATATTAAATGGAGGGTTTTATCAATGAGCAGAGTTTATAACTTCAGCGCAGGTCCTGCCGTGCTTCCGGAAGAGGTACTTAAAGAAGCGGCAGACGAAATGCTTGACTACAAGGGGACCGGAATGTCCGTAATGGAAATGTCCCACCGTTCAAAAGCCTACGATACTATCATCAAAGAGGCTGAACAGGATATCAGAGACCTTATGAATATCCCCGATAACTATAAGGTGCTGTTCCTTCAGGGAGGAGCTTCCCAGCAGTTTGCGGCAGTTCCTATGAACCTTATGAAGAATAAAAAGGCTGCCTATATCATTACCGGTCAGTGGGCTAAAAAAGCTTTCGCAGAAGCAAAGATCTACGGCGAAGCAGTAGCAGTGGCTTCTTCTGCGGATAAGACTTTCTCGTATATCCCCGACTGCTCTGACCTGGATATCCCCGAGGACGCAGACTATGTCTATATCTGTGAGAATAATACCATCTATGGCACAAAGTTCTGGGAACTGCCCAATACTAAGGGCAAAGACCTGGTGGCAGACGTTTCTTCCTGCTTCCTCTCAGAACCTGTGGACGTTACTAAGTACGGCGTTATCTACGGCGGCGTTCAGAAAAATGTCGGACCTGCCGGCGTGGTCATCGCTATCATCAGAGAGGACCTTATCAGAGACGACGTCCTCCCCGGTACCCCTACTATGCTGAAATGGAAAACTCAGGCTGACGCCGACTCCCTCTATAATACCCCTCCCTGCTATGGTATCTATATCTGCGGAAAGGTGTTCAAATGGATCAAGAAAATGGGCGGCCTCGAGGCTATGAAAGTACATAACGAAAAGAAAGCTAAAATACTCTATGACTTCCTCGACCAGAGCAAACTCTTTAAGGGAACTGTCGAGAAAAAGGATAGAAGCCTTATGAACGTTCCGTTCGTTACCGGCGACGAGGAACTGGATAAGAAGTTCGTCGCTGAAGCTAAGGCTGCCGGCTTCGAGAACCTTAAAGGCCATAGAACAGTCGGCGGAATGAGAGCTTCTATCTATAACGCTATGCCTATCGAGGGCGTTGAAAAGCTGGTAGAGTTCATGAAGAAGTTCGAGGCTGAAAATTCTTGACTTTTAACTAAATTCTAAGAAAGAGGTATTGCTAATGTATAATATTCAGACTCTTAATAAAATAGCCGCCTGCGGCACCGATATCTTCGATAAGACTGCCTATACCGTGGGCGATTCCGTGGAGAACCCTACCGCTATAATGGTGCGCAGCGCAAAAATGCACGAAATGGAATTCGGCAGCGACCTGCTGGCTATAGCAAGAGCCGGCGCAGGCGTGAATAATATCCCCGTGGATAGATGCGCAGAAGAGGGTATCGTGGTTTTCAATACCCCCGGCGCAAACTCAAACGCAGTTAAGGAACTGGCTCTCTGCGCTTTGCTGCTGGCATCGAGAAAGATCACCGAAGCCGCCGCCTGGGCAGCTTCCCTGAAAGGTACTCCCGATGCGCCTAAGACCGTCGAGGGCGGAAAGGCTAAATTCGCAGGCCCTGAAATAATGGGCAAGACCCTGGGCGTTATCGGACTGGGAGCTATCGGCGGAAAGATCGCAAACGCAGCTATCTCCCTGGGAATGGACGTTATCGGCTATGACCCGTTCCTCTCCGTGAACGCAGCCCTTAACCTTAAACCGCAGGTGAAAGTAGTCGCCGATATCAACGATATCTATAAAAACAGCGACTATATCACCCTCCATATCCCCTATACCAAGGAATCTAAAAATTCTATAGACTCTGACCAGATCGCTATGATGAAAGACGGCGTCCGTATCATAAACCTTGCAAGAGGCGAACTCGTCAACAGCGAAACTATCGTTAAAGCTATCGCCGACGGAAAAGTTGCAAAATATGTTACCGACTTCGCAGACGATACCGTTCTTGGCGTTGAAAATGTCATCGTGCTGCCTCACCTGGGTGCGTCTACTCCCGAATCTGAGGATAACTGCGCTGTTATGGCGGCTCACGAACTTATCGACTATATCGAAAAGGGAACTATCAGAAACTCCGTGAACTTCCCTAACGCCGAACTCGCTAAGACCGGCGACCACCTGGTCTGCGTTCTCCATAAGAACGTTCCGGCTATCATTTCTCAGATAACCTCTATCGTCAGCGGAAAAGGCGCAAATATCGAGAACCTTGTGAATAAATCCAAGGGCGATTGGTCCTACTCTATGCTGGACGTAAACGGCGAAGTCGATACAAACGCTATCGCCGCTCTGGAAGGTATAGTTAAAGTAAGAGTCCTTTAATATTCAGGTCTTGCAAATAGGTTTTTAGTTCTCCGAACTAAAAATTAAGACCGCCGGCGTGGACACGCCGGCGGTCTTTTGCTTGTGCGAAACATAAAAAATTAAAATTTATAAAAAAAGAAAATTTGTTCGTAAAAAATATAAAAAAGTAGAGACAAAACTAAAAAAATATGTTATACTAAGTATAACTAAAGACAATCGTACCCTTTCCTGCCCTTGCAGGATCAGCCGCTTGTCTGAATATGAGCTGAAAAGCTCGTGTATTCTGATGAAAGGAACAAAGCTGAAATGTTGAATGAAAAATCCTGCGGCGCTCTGGTCTATAGGAAATACCACGGAAATACCGAGATACTTCTTATCAAACACCTGAACAGCGGCCACTGGTCGTTCCCGAAAGGCCACGTCGAAGAGGGCGAGACCGAAGTTGAGACCGCTATCCGTGAGATCAAGGAGGAGACCGGTATCGACGTAATGATCGACCAGTCTTTCAGAGAGACCGTTACTTATTCCCCCCGAAGAGATACCCATAAAGAAGTGGTCTACTTTATAGCAAAAGCAAAAACGACCGAACTTGTCCCGCAGGAAAGCGAGATCGCCGATATCCGCTGGGTGGAAATAGGCAGAGCCGGCAGCGTGCTTTCCTACGAAAACGATAAAGGTATAGTCAATAAGGCGAAAAATTTTATCCCCTGACAGGAATTTTTCGCATATAATGTCATGAGGGGGTCTCGCTGCGCTTTTGCTCCTCCCGATGGAAAGCCTCCAGTATCTGGGACTCTATCTGCTGCCTGGCTTCGCTGGTGATGGGGTGAACTATGTCCCTGAAAGCTCCGCTGTCGTCCCGCCTGGAGGGCATGGCAACGAACAGCCGCTCCTCCCCCTGTACGACTTTTATGTCGTGAACTGCAAAAATGTTGTCAAAAGTTACGCTGACGACCCCTTTAAGCTTGCCTGTGGGAATGATCTTTCTGACTTTTATGTCGGTAATGGTCATAAAAATTCGTCCTTTCACGTTGTACTTTACCGATCGGGTATGTATGGCAAGGGCTGGCAACGACGTATTGGCGGAAATATGCCTGCAAAAACCGGCTTTGTCCGGCTGCCCATGTATAGCTTTGGCAGAACTCCCACAAAATATACATAGAAGAAACCTTTATTAAAACAGACAAATGAAAGGTCCGGTGATATGATGAGTTCCCCTCTCGAAGGAAAAAAACATATCCACTTTATAGGAATAGGCGGTTCGGGAATGTACCCCCTTGCCCAGATACTCCACGGCCAGGGCTACTACCTGACCGGTTCTGACAATAATGAAACGGAAACTCTCGAAGCCGTCCGGAAAATGGGTATTCCCGTCTTTCTGGGACAAAGGGCTGAAAATATCGGCGACTCCGACCTGATTGTCTACTCGGCGGCAATTATGGCTGATAACCCGGAACTTATCGCCGCAAAGGCTTCCGGCGCAAGAGTGATGGAACGCAGCGAACTGCTGGGAATAGTCACCGGCTGGTATGATAACTGTATCTGCGTTTCGGGAACTCACGGCAAAACTACTACCAGCGCACTGCTGACAGAAATATTTATCAGAGCCGATGAGGATATCTCCTGCGTTATCGGGGGAAAACTTGCCTCCGTGGGCGGAAGCGGCAGGTGCGGTTCTTCGGACGTGATGGTCTGCGAAGCCTGCGAGTATGTGAATACTTTCCTGCGCCTGCACCCGGATATCGGGATAATTCTCAACGTGGACGCCGACCACCTGGAGTTTTTCAAAAATATCGAAAATATCAAGGCTTCCTTTGAAAAATTTGCAAATAACGCCTCAAAACTTCTAATTATCAACGGCGACGATGCCAATACACTGGAAGCCGTCAAAAACGTGGATAAAAAGAAAATAACTTTCGGCTTCGGAAAACAAAACGACTTCTCCGCCGAGATAATCTCCCACCAGGGTATAAATACCCGCTTCAGACTGTTTCTTAACGGCAAGCCCGATAGAGAACTGACTATCCACGTCCCCGGTAAGCATAACGTCCTTAACGCATTGGCTGCAATAGCTGCGGCTGTCTCCTGCGGACTTACCCTCGACCGTATCCAGCCGGGACTTGATTCTTTCCACGGGGCGATACGCCGGTTTGAAAAAATAACCGAAAGCTCCGGCATTACCGTGGTGGACGACTACGCTCACCACCCGGCGGAAATAGCCGCTACCCTCACCGCCGCAAAAGACTTGGGCTTCTCACGGGTGTGGGCGGTGTTCCAGCCGTTTACCTATTCCAGGACTAAAATTCTGCTTGACGACTTCGTTACTGCGCTGTCTCTGGCGGATAAGGTGGTGCTCACTGATATCATGGGCAGCCGTGAGAAAAACGATATCGGCATTTATACCCAGGATCTGGGCAAAAAAATAAACGGCGCAGTGTGGTTCGATTACGATAAGGCACAGGTGGATTCCCAGAGCGCAGCCCAGAAACAGCGGAACTTCTCAGACGTGGTGGACTACCTTTGCAATAATTGTAAAAAAGGCGACCTTGTGATAACAATGGGCTGCGGAGACGTTTATAAAGTTGCCAAAGCCTTTGCAAAACGAATATGAATGGAAAAATTCCGGAAAGGAGAAATATCATGCTCAGCGACAAAGACCGATCGGTGTATGAATATATCAGCAAACGTATCGAGGAAGGCTACGCCCCCACGGTAAGGGAGATCTGCTCGGAGTTCGGGTTCAGATCGACTTCCACCGCCCATAAATGTATACGCAATCTTATGGAAGCCGGACTTGTTGAAAAAGGCAGCAACCAGAACCGTGCGCTCCGGCTGGCAGGCGGCGGAGCAGGAAAACGTATCCCCCTGCTTGGCACAGTCACGGCAGGTCAGCCTATAACCGCCATCGAGGAGATCACCGACTACATAAACTTCACCGCCGACAAAAACTACTCAAACCGCCTGTTTGCGCTGAAAGTCCGTGGAGAAAGCATGATAAACGCCGCTATCCTGGACGGCGATATAGTAGTTGTGGAACAGACCCCCGTTGCCGAAAACGGCGAGATAGTGGTGGCTCTGGTAAACGGCGAGGACGCCACTGTCAAGCGTTTTTATAAGGAGAACGGCCATTACCGCCTCCAGCCGGAAAACGACTTTATGGAACCCATCATAGTTGACGAGTGTTCCATTATCGGAAAAGTCGTTGCCGTTATCCGCTATATGAACTGACTTCCGACTTAAAAAACCACCCGAGATCGGGTGGTTTTTTTGTTTGCCTGAATTTAACTTATTCTTCTGAACCGTCTGTTTCGTCCCCAGACTCCTCCGGCTCGTCCATAGGCTCGACCAACTCTTCCGCCAGCTCCTCCTCAGACGGCTTTTCAACTTCCGCTATCTCCGCTTCCTCGTCGTGCTCGATGCTTGTGAACGCCACTACTCTTTCGCCTTCGCCCACTTTCATGACCCTTACGCCCTTTGCGTAACGACCCATTATCCGCACGTCGCAAGCCCTTATCCTGATAACTACGCCGTTTGAAGATATCATTATAACGTCCTGATCGTCGTCAACTACCCTTATGCCGCAGACATGGCCTTTTTCTTCGCTGACACGGTAGTTCAGCCTGCCAAGACCTCCCCTGTTCTGCAAAGAGTAATCGCTTATGCTGCTGCGCCTGCCTAAGCCTTTCTCAGAAACGGTCAGCACAGAAGCGCCCTCTCTCAGCTTGTCAAGGGAAACAACGCTGTCCCCCTCCCGAAGCTTTATGACTCTTACTCCGTGGGCAGTCCTTGCCATAGGTCTGACGTTCTGTTCTCTTATGCGGATAGCCATGCCGTTTCTGGTAGCGACCATTATCTCGTCGCTTCCGTCAGTGAGCAAAACTCCCCTCAGTTCGTCCTCGTCGTCCAGACCCACCGCAATAAGCCCGTTCCTGCGGACATTCCTGTAAGCCTCCAGAGCCGTCCTCTTTATCTTGCCGTTTTTGGTCACCATAACTATGAATTTTCCGCTGTCAAAGTCGGAAGTCTTTATCATGGTGCGTATCCTGTCGCCCTCAGCCACGGGAATGAGATTTATCACATTTGTTCCCCTGGAATTTCTGCTTCCCTCAGGTATCTCGTAGCACTTTATCTTGTACATTAACCCCTTGTCGGAAATAAACAGTATGTGGTCGTGAGTAGAGCAGGTGAACATCTCCTCCACAAAGTCCTCGTCACGCTGCTTCATGCCGCTGATGCCTTTTCCGCCGCGTCTTTGCGCCTTGTATGTGGAGATCGGCATTCTCTTGATGTAGCCGTTGTGACTGTAAGTTACCACCATTTCTTCCACAGGGATAAGATCTTCTATATCCACTTCGCCGCTGATATCTTCGATCCTGGTGCGCCTCTTGTCCCCGAATTTCCTCTGTATCTCAGATACCTCGTCTATAACTATCTCCAGAACTCTCTTGTGGTTTCCAAGAATATCCAGAAGATCTGCTATCTTCAGTTTCAGAGCTTCCATCTCGTCCAGTATCTTCTGCTTTTCAAGACCTGTGAGCCGTCCGATGGTCATTTGAACGATAGCTTCCGCCTGCACATCGTCTATCCCGAACCGCTCCATCAGCTTGCTTTTACCTTCGGGAATAGAAGCCGACGCTTTCATTATCTCGATAACTTCGTCTATAAAGTCCAGAGCGATGGCAAGCCCCTCAAGAATGTGTTCTCTCTCCTGCGCCTTTTTCAGCTCGAACCTGGTCCTGTTCTCGATTATCTCCGCCTGAAAGTCGATGTACTGGTTGAGCATTTCTTTCAGCGTCAGTACCTTAGGCACGCCGTTTACCAGCGCAAGCATGATAACTCCCACCGTGTCCTGAAGCTGTGTGTAAGAAAACAGCTTGTTCAGCACCACTTCGGGGTTGGCGTCCCTGTTAAGCTCTATAACTATCCTCATGCCCTGCCTGCCGGACTCGTCCCTGAGAGCGTGTATGCCCTCGATACGCTTGTCCTTGTGCAGCTGACCGATACTTTCAAGCAGCCTTGCCTTGTTCACCATGTAAGGCAGTTCGTGAACAAGAATACAGTTCCTGCCCTTTATTTCCTCAATGGAAGTATCCGCCCTGAGTATTATCTTTCCTCTGCCCGTACCGTAAGCGGCTCTTATCCCGGCTTTTCCCATGATAATACCGCCTGTCGGGAAGTCCGGACCTTTTATGCACTCCATCAGCTGTTCCAGAGTTGCGTCCGGGTCCTCCGCCAGCAGCTTCATAGCGTCCACGACTTCGTTCAGGTTGTGAGGAGGTATATTTGTCGCCATTCCCACAGCTATACCCACCGACCCGTTGCACAGCAGGTTTGGGAATCTTGACGGCAGCACCACCGGTTCTTTCAGTCTGTCGTCATAGTTTGACTGAAAAGGCACTGTCTCCTTGTTTATATCTGTGAGCATTTCCACCGAGATCTTGGACATTTTCGCTTCTGTGTAACGGTAAGCCGCCGGAGGGTCGCCGTCCACCGAACCGAAGTTTCCGTGACCGTCTATCAGAGGGTATCTCATTGAGAAAGTCTGCGCCAGTCTTACCAGAGCGTCATAAACGGAAGCGTCGCCGTGGGGGTGATATCTTCCCAGCACCGAACCTACCGTATCGGCGCACTTTCTGTAAGCCTTGTCCGGAGTAAGTCCGTTTTCGTGAAGAGTATACAGTATCCTGCGGTGTACCGGCTTCAGACCGTCTCTTACGTCCGGCAAAGCCCTGGAAACGATGACCGCCATCGAGTACTGCAAAAACGAATTTCGCATCTCATCGTTTATATCCTTCACGATAACTTTAGTGTTGTTTACAAACTGATTTTCCAATTCTGTTTCCTCCGTCTTTAACTTCTGGCTTTGTCAGCCGAGAGTTTCTTTCGGATAACGTCCATATCCTGATGAGTCATACACCTTTTTGGCAGAACGTATATCGTTTCCTTTTTCATTATGACGACGAACATATCCTCCAGTTCCGAGAGCAGGAAGTCAGCCTGCGCCAGCTTCACAACTCTTGGTATGGGATATATCCTCTCCTCGCCCTCTTCAAACTCTTCTTCCGGGATAATAGTCTCTATGGAAAAGGCGTCCTCGTACAGCCTGAAAATGTACCTGTCGTCCTTGACCGCTTCCAGAGCTTTCATCAGGCTTTTTCTCACCGATACCGGATTGTACCAGACTATCACCACTGCCGCCGCAGAGATGGTCATAGCTATCCAGTTCAGCGTTTCACCGCCTTTGCCTGCTATCTGCTGTGCGCAGAACACCGCAAACACCAGCAGCAGCACCACTGTTTTTATTATGGAGGACTTTCTCACAAACAGCCTCTGGAACTCCTTGAAACCCTTGTCCTCCTCCGGGATAGTCACATCGTAAAAGACCTCCGCCAGCGCTTCTCCCTCCGGCAGTTCAGGCTTGCCCTCACCGTCGTTGAAGGAGCTTCCGCCGTATTTTTTCCCGTCTTTACCAACAAGGATATCCGGCTGCTGTGCTTCCTCCCGACCTGTATTCAGTTGCTCATCGCTCATAAGATCTTCCTCTCGTCAGAGCATAACTCAGATATCAAGATTTTCAACATACTTAGCGTTCTGCTCTATAAATTCACGCCTGGGCGTAACTTTGTCACCCATGAGTATAGTAAAAGTCTCGTCTGCTGTCAAAGCGTCCTCCAGCGTGACCTGTATCATCGTCCGTCTTTCAGGGTCCATGGTAGTCTCCCACAGCTGTTCCGGGTCCATCTCGCCAAGACCCTTATACCTCTGCACTTCCACCTTTGCGGAATTTTCCCCTGCCAGTTCGCTGATATACATATCCCTTTCCTCATCGGTGAAAGCATACCTGACCTGTTTTCCCCTTGCCACTTTGAAAAGCGGCGGCTGGGCTATCCAGATATGACCCTGCTCGATAAGTTCTTTCATATACCTGAAGAAGAAAGTCAGCAGCAGCGTTCTGATATGGCAGCCGTCAACGTCCGCATCAGCCATGATGATAACTTTTCCATAGCGCAGTTTTGAAATATCAAAATCTTCCCCGATGGAAGTTCCCAGAGCGGTCACCACCGGCATAAGCTTTTCATTGCCGTAGACCTTGTCTATCCTGGCTTTTTCCACGTTGAGCATTTTGCCCCACAGCGGAAGTATCGCCTGATAACGCCTGTCTCTGCCGTCCTTTGCAGAACCGCCCGCCGAGTCTCCCTCGACTATATAAAGCTCCGTCTTTTCAAAATCGGTCTCAGAGCAGTCTGCAAGCTTGCCCGGCAGCGACACCGAATCCAGAACGCTTTTTCTCTTGCGCTCCGCTTCTCTTGCCTTTTTGGCTGCTTCCCTTGCCCTTTGCGCCGCCATTGACTTTTCAAATATCGCCTTTGCCGCTTCGGGGTTTTCCTCCAGGTAATCCATCAGTTTTTCCTGAACAACGCTTTCCACCAGCGGTTTTATCTCAGGATTTCCCAGACGTCCCTTAGTCTGACCCTCGAACTCGCAGTTTGTCATCTTCACGGAGATTATCGCCGTAAGACCTTCCCTTACATCGTCACCCAGCAGCTTTTCTCCGTCTTTCAGGTAGCCGAATTTCTTTCCATACTCGTTTATGACCTTAGTCAGCGCATTTTTAAATCCCGTCTCGTGAGTACCGCCGTCCGGGGTGTGGACGTTGTTTGCAAATGACATAATAAACTCGTTGTAGGAGTCGTTGTACTGCATTGCTATCTCAGCGGTGGCGTCGTTTTTCTTGCCGGCAAAATAAATCACTTGCGGAGTGATGGGGTCGAGTCCTTTTGTTCTGTGGATATGTTCCACGAACTGCCTTATACCGCCCTCATAGCAAAGTGTTTCTCCCTGCTGTTCTTCCGTTCTCTTATCGGTAAAGACTATCTTTACTCCGGCGTTCAGGAAAGCCTGTTCCCTGAGCATTTTAAGCAGGGTCACATAGTCGTATTCGGTGGACTGTTCAAATATCTGACTGTCCGCCTTGAAAGTAACGGTAGTACCTGTCTCAGTGGTCTTTCCCACAACTTTCAGCTGCTCGGTGTAATTGCCCCTGTCAAAGTGCTGAAAGTGTATATTTTCGCCGTCTTTTATCTGTATCTCCAGCCATTCGGAAAGTGCGTTCACCACCGAAGCTCCCACTCCGTGGAGACCTCCTGCGACTTTATAAAGTCCGCCGCCGAATTTTCCTCCTGCGTGCAAAACGGTATACACCACCGTTGCCGCAGAGACTCCCTCTTTCGGGTGGATACCTGTAGGTATGCCTCGTCCGTTGTCGGAGACCCTTACCACGTCGTCGGGAAGCAGTTCCACGTCTATCTGGGTACAGTAGCCAGCCAGCGCCTCGTCGATGGAGTTGGTAACTATCTCATACACCAGATGATGCAGACCTCTTGGTCCTGTAGATCCGATATACATTCCCGGACGCTTCCTTACAGCTTCCAGACCCTCCAGCACCTGTATCTGGCTCTCGTCGTAGTTCTCGTCCTTGTCCACCTTAGAAATGCTTGCGCTTTCCGGGTCGAAGTCCTCGATCTCCTCCAGTTCCAGTTCAGGGATCTCTTCTTCCTGTTCTTCGGTAACATTCAGTTCGTTAAATTCTTCCATAGGTCCTCCTGCGTTCTATTCCTATAATAACTGATTTATTTGTCTGATCTGTTCCTGCCCGTCTGAAAAAACCTTTTTCTCAGGGTAAGGCAGGATATCGGAGATATATACACCGTTTCCGTCAGGTCGTCGTCTATACAGACCACAAAGCTCTTGGGCATATCGGTCATATCCGAGGAAACGTTTTTTACCCGTTTCATTTTTCCGGCAAAGTTCAGATACTCCTTTGTCAGCTGGGAAGTGGAGGAATTTTCAATATCGAATATCCCCACCAGTTCCTTAGTATTTATCATAACATCGTTCCCGATATGAAGATACATTATCTTTCAGACAACTCCTTTACCGGCTCAGACTTCCCTTACTCTGCCGTTTTTCACTTCAAAAAACTTTTGTCCGCCGGCTGTTCTTTCAGGTCTTTTGCAGCAGGTTATGAACACCTGGAAGCCGTCTATCTGGCTTTTTACAAAATCCTGCCTGCGCTGGTCAAGTTCAGAAAGCACGTCGTCAAGAAGTATCACCGGCTCTTCCTTAGTCTCCCCGGAAAGTATATACGCCTGTGAGAGCTTCATCACCAGCGCCACCGACCGGTTTTGTCCCTGAGAGCCGAACTCCCTGGAATTAAGCCCGTCCAGCAGTGCGGTAAGGTCGTCACGGTGGACTCCCGTCTGGGTAAAACCGCTTCTCAGGTCGTCCTGGCAGCTTTGCCGGAGTTTTTTCAGGTATTCCTCCGCCATCTCCCCTGAAAAATCCTCTCTGCCTTCCAGGTTGTCAAACACCGTGGAGTTATAGACCAGTTGCAGCTTTTCCCTGCCGGAAGATATCTTCTCATAAAGTTCGGCAGCGTACAGGTTTAATTTCTTCGCATAATTATATCTCAGCATAGAAATATACGAACCCAGTTTTGAAAGCTGCATATCCCACACTTCCAGTTCGTCCTTAGACGATATACCTGAGATTATATTTTTAAGAAGTGAGTTTCTTTGCTGCAAAACAGTTTCATATTTTTCTACAACTTCAGCATAGGAATTTTTTATCTGGCTTATGCACAGGTCTAGAAAACTCCGTCTGTTGTCCGGCGAACCCTTTGCAAGCTCCAGATCCTCCGGGGTGAACACCACGCAGTTGAGCTGCCCGAACAGCTTTGACACCGATCTGAGCTTCACGCCGTTTAAGAACACATTTTTTTCCCTGACGGCAGGTCTTGCGCTTGCGATTTTCACTATCTGTTTTCTGAAAGAGTTTTCAAATTCCAGCTCTATTTCAGCTCTTTCTCCGTCCAGGCATATAAAGCTTCTGTCCCTTGTTCCCCTGAAACTCCTCACTCCTGAACATATCCAGACCGCTTCTATCAGGTTGGTTTTCCCCTGTGCGTTTTCCCCGAAAACTATATTAGTCTTTTCACCTGGGGATATATCAACATTTTTCAGATTTTTAAAACCATCGGCTCTTACTGACAATATTTTCAAGACAAGACCCCGTTACTGTTGATTTTCTTTAGTTACGACAAGAGTTATCTCTGCTTCCTCTATGGTGACTTTATCCCCCGGGAACAGTTTTTTTCCTCTTGACAAACAGACCTCGCCATTGACCTTTACTTTTCCCTGAGCGATTATTTCCTTTGCTATTCCGCCTGTTTCGGTCATTCCCGAAAATTTCAGGAAAGAGTCCAGCTTTATCATATCTGTAAAAACAGGCACATTTTCCGTATTTCCGGCAGGATTTTTACTCATGGGCTTTCCTCCGTCAGACGTTGCCAAGCTTGATGGGAAGCACCAGATAAACGTACTTTTCGCCGTCCACCGGAGTGATCTTCATTCCCACGTTGCCGCCGTTCATAAGGAGTTTTACCTTATCGTCGGAAATAGTTTTCAGCGGTTCTATAAAATACTTACAGTTAAAGCCTATCTCGATCTTTTCGCCGGTCACCGAAACGTCTATCTCATCGTTTATCTTACCTATAGAGGTATTGCAGCTGAGTTTCATAAGTCCGTTATCGAAGATACATCTGATGGGACTTTTTATCCTTTCGGTGATAAGCAGGCTTGCTCTTTCAAGGCAGCTTATCAGCTTCTTTGTATCCACTATAACTTCGGTGGTAGCAGTTTTAGGCAGAGAGCTTCTGTAATTCAGAAACTCGCCTTCTATCAGTCTTGAGAACACATAATATCCCGATATCTCGAAGATTATATGTTTTCCGCTTTCTGAGATCCTTACGGTACACATCAGGTCGTCATCGTCTTTAAGAAGTCTTGAAATTTCTCCCAGAGCCTTGCCCGGCACCACGAACTTCATATTCTTATCGGCGTTGATAGGTTCTGTTCTCACTGCCATTCTATAGCGGTTGAGAGCCACCATATTAAACTCCCCGTCGCTTATCTCGAACAGTTCCCCTTTGAACACCGGTTTGAAGTCGTCCTGAGAAACCGAGAAGATAGTCTGGTTTATCATATTTTTCAGCACAGGCTGAGAAACAGAAAAGCTCTCACCGTTGGCGGTCTCAGGC
>CANRLY010000016.1 GCA_947631585.1 uncultured Clostridia bacterium | reverse complement strand
AGTCTTTTTCGGCGACTGCGAACAGCTGGTGGAACATGAAGTGTCGTTCAGCTCCCTGAGCGTTTTCTGCCAGGGAATGAAAGGCTACATAACTATGTTCCTGCCGATAATCGTGTCTTTCCCGTTTATGGTGAGCTTCTGCGCCGAACGCAATTCGGGTCTTATACGGGCGGCAATAGCCAGAACCGGAGAACTCAGGTATTGCCTCTCGAAATTTACAGCTTCATTCCTCAGCGGAGGACTTGCTGCGCTGCTGGGTTATGTTGTGTTCGGGGCAGTTACATATGCGGTTTTTCCCGACGTGGAAAGCTACGGTCTTACCAGAGATGAATTTCTGATGCGTTTTCCCAAAGGCATGGCGATGACAATACTTCTGAGCATATTTGCAGCTTTTATTTATGGGGCGGTGTCAACGCTGCCGGCGTTCTTTCTTTCGTCATTCTGCCGTGACCCCTATCTTATAACCTGCGTTCCGTTTCTGATGGTCTACTTGTGGAGAACGCTTATCGATAAGCTCGGTATGACTGCCGCTGAAAACGGAAAATTTGAATTGTCAAATGTGTACTATTCTTTCTATCCGGAAGCGATAACCGGTATAATTACGACCCAAATCACTACCGCAGATCTCAGAAGAACTATCATCTTCAATGTGGGACTGTTCGTCTTTGCTGCGGTGGGAGCGACGATAATTTTCAGACTTCGTCAGGACAAAGGCAGGTGAGCGGCATGATATTAAAGATAAAGAACAGTTTCTCCTGCGCAAAGACCGAATACCTGAAATGGCTTTTGAGCACACGAATGATAATTCTGCTCATAGTTGTGATATTCATACATTCATTTGCGATACAGCCGCTTTTGCAGAACGCCGCACTGATGAACGATAAACTCAGCATACTTGAACCGTTCGTGGCAGTGGCAAATTCCAGCTTGCTGATACTTATCCTCCCGATAACTTTTCTGACCATGATAGCGGACTTCCCAAAGATAGATACGAATACGGTGTTCAGCATAATGAGAACAGGGCGGTACAGCTGGCTCACCGGACAGATAATAAAGCTTGTAATGATGGCTGCAACTTTCCTTGCAGTGATATTTGCAGGCACGGTGATACCTTTGCTTGCCAGAGCGTCATTCAGCCTGCGCTGGAGCAGAACGGTCACCGAGTTTGCAAAAACATTTCCGGAAAAGAGCGGTAATTTCGGCTCGTCGCTGCTTCAGGCAAACCTCTATAACCAGATGTCGCTGTCGGAAGCCGCAGTGAAAAGCTTCCTGCTGGTCTTTGTCTACCTGATAATACTTGGACTAATACTTCTGGGCTTTTCCCTGATAAAGAGAAAGACCCTGGGCTTTGTGCTGTGCGGTGCGGTCATCTCCCTGGGAACGGCATTTTACTCTATCAGATCTATTCTGATGTGGCTGCTGCCAATGGCTAATTCCATAACATGGCTGCACTTCACCAGATACTTTGAACAGCCGGTGGTTTCCATGAGATTTTCCGTGGTCTATCTCATATCGTTCACAGCGCTGCTAATTGCATTCTGCTATGTCAGCATAGAGGATTTCAATTACGATAATGTGGCTGAAATAACGACTTGACAAGGAGACGATCAGAATGAGTAAAATGAGTAATATTATCGAAGTTAAAAACCTTGAACTCACTCTCAGCAAAACAAATATCCTGAAAAATATAAACGTCAGCTTTGAAAAAGGCAAGATACACGGCCTTATCGGCCGTAACGGAAGCGGAAAGACCATGCTGATGAAGTGTATCTGCGGCTTCATAAAACCTACCAGCGGCGAAATAACCGTTGATGGAAAAAAAGTGGGCAAGGACGTGGATTTCCCAAAAGATATGGGAATAATCATCGAAACTCCGGGATTTATACCCTACTATTCGGGGTATAAGAACCTTAAACTCTTAGCAGGTCTTAACAACAAGATCGGCAAGGAAGAAGTTAAAAAGTCCATGGAACAGGTGGGACTCGACCCTGAACTCAAACGCCATGTGAGGAAGTATTCTCTGGGCATGAGGCAAAGGCTGGGACTTGCCCAGGCGATAATGGAAAACCCCTCTATCTTGGTGCTTGACGAACCTTTCAACGGGCTTGACAAAGAGGGCGTTGCTGAAATGAGGGAGTACCTTCTCAGCTACAAGGAGCAGGGCAAGACCATACTTATCTGCTCCCACTCTGCGGAGGATATCTCCGTGCTGTGCGATACCGTTCACGAGATGGACAAAGGCGTGATGGAAGAAATAAGATAAATTTGGCAAATACAGTAACAATATACCCAATGTGATCCGGACATTTTCTTCGGGTCACATTTTTAATTTCCGGGGAAATACTGGCAGTTCCGACCGCACACTGGTCAAAATATTTATCCTGCAAATAAATTTTTAAATGATTTTGTGTATCATGACGAATTTTCAATGAATGTTTTGATTTTTCGGATATTATTGTTGACAATATACTACCTATTTGATATAATATAATGGATTAAAAATATCATCATGACAACAAAGCGGCAATAGTATAATAGATCTCTCTTATGATCGTGAGTTTTCGGGGGTAAGCGCTATGAAAAAATACCGTTCTTATACAGCGGCGCAAAGGCTGTTTGCGGCGGTGATAGGTCTTTTGATGGTCTTTTCCGTTATTGCCGGAACTGGCCTGCCTGAAATGCTGGATAATTTTGCCGATGCCAACGCAGCTGCTGCAGATCCGGGCGAAATGCCGCCGGCAGACGAATATAAAGACGAGACCCTTGAACATCTGTGGGATCCAGATGGCGACGGCAAACCCGAAACTGGCGATACTACCTATTGGGGCGCAGCAAGACCGTATTATACCTGCGCAGCAAATAGTGCAGCCGATGGAAGAAATGGAACTTATGCCAGCTTCGGCGGCATTTATAAGAGGACGATTTTCCATGTGTTTGCATTTGAGGGAGATACTATTTGCGTAGGCTCAAGTGTAAATAATTCCGGAATGACTATTGATAACAAATTGGCAAATTCACCTACCTATGCGGACAAAGGCTCTGTCGATGTAGTAATGACCGACCCATACGGCGTGAATATGGCTATTGACATTACTGATGGAGCAGGTTACATAAAAAGCCCGAATGCTGAATTTGCAGCTGTAAAAATGAGCAGCCCTGCCGGAGGTACATATGATGGCGACGAATATGTTCCTTATACATACAAAGTTCAGGAGACCGGCGTTTATACCTTTGAGTTTCATTCCTACAATATGGTAGGTACTCCAACATTGGGCTTAAGAAGCGCACAGTGGCCGGTGAATGGTGCGAGCGATTCAGGCGGATTGATAGCCGCTATCGACCTGACAGTTTTTGATGAAGATAATGTAAAACAGCATGGAAGAACATATGCTGATTTTCTCTCACTGCAAATGGGCGATGTAGGCGGAGGAGTTAAAGATACATACTACGTTCTTACTACCGACAGTTATATCTACAGAATGAAGTTTAACGGCTGTTCTCCATATACTTACAATTTCTTCTCAAATAATAAGGGCGTTTATGATTCCGACCCCAGCAGCGGAGAAATAATATATAAGTCGGTCAAGGATATTTCTAATTCTAATGACTTTAAAAGAATGGGCGTTGCGTTCAAGTACCCCGGCACAAAAGATACCGATCTGCTGAAAAGTTATTATATCTTTCTGGAGTACCCGGACGACCAGTTGGAGGGTCAGCTTTATGAAAAGGCGGTCCAGCCCGACCCTGCCACAAATCTCAGGTTTGTAAGCGAAATAGTAGACGATGACGGCAATATTGTTACCGGCGCTTATGAGGGCGAGGGAGGATATTTTGCCTTTGACGTTGAAGAAGCAACTACCGCCACTCTCAGGCTTGAATTTACAGCCAAAACTGGTAAAAGCTATGCGCCGGTGGAGATATCCAACTCGGTAACTCCGCACTCGACCAACTACTTCCGATGGAACGGCAGAGACGGAAACGGAGTAATAATTCCGGCTGACGAATATGATATCAATGATTTTACCTTTACCCTTACCACTAAGGCAGGCGAGATACATTTCCCTATCTTTGACATGGAGTATGCTACAAATGGAATAACCTTTACCAGATTGAGCCATATTTATGACAAACAGGGAAATTGGCTTGACAAGCCGGACACGATCTATGAAGCTACCAAAAATTTGATATATTATGATGATTCGGCGATATATTATGGCGAACAGGTCTCATCTAATGGTTGTTCAGAAAGCCAAGTAGATAAGCCAGTGGAAGCGGGTGGATTTAATATAGAAGATGGATTTGGCGGAAAATATTATAAGTATAAAAACATGGATTCCAATGGTGGCGGTGAATATGCTGTCAGAAATGCCTGCAATGCTTATGTAACTACCAATAAGATCAGAGTAGGCGACCATAGCCATACCACAAATGTGCTGGAGTATTTTAACCCTGACGGCTCACTGAGAACCGGCACTGAGCAGGCTGATATGATCAAATATCTTGATTCGGAAAAATATCCGGTTGGAAAGACGAAAAGCGGTAATAATACCACGACCACCACGACCGACTACGCAATTTCCAATTTCTGGACGTTTATTCCGTCTAAGCCTGAAACAACCTCCTCGGAAATCACTTCGATTCAAATAGCCGAGCACCCAAGCGAGAATTATTTTGATCTGACAGGCCGTGTGTTCTTCGATGCGTCTAATAACGGAAAATATGACGAGATGTCTACCGCCGGCGATTATCCGCTGAAAGACGTAACGCTGTATCTCTATAAGAAAAGTTCAGATAACAACTACAATTCCGAAAAGACGTATGTAAATTATGATGCTGCTAAAAAGACTATAACAAAGCTCGATTCATCGAATTTTGCATCAGCAACTAATAGATTTGAACTAGTCAGCACAGGTCTGACTACCGGCGATGGCGTATATGATTTTACAGGTCTTGAGTATGACCCCAAAGACGGAACCGAGTATCTCTATCAGGTGGTAAGCCCCGGCGATAGTTATCGGCTGACAAGCGGCGGAATAACGGCTGATGCGCTGTCATCAAACTCAGTAAGATACGGTTACTACTCAACCAAGAGCTTTAACAAGAATTACACAGGTACGGAAATACAGCTTATAAAAGTTGGCGGCACTAACGGCGTTGACCCGACTAAATTTGGCTATGACGGTACAACGGCAAAGCCTGATGACAACCGCACTGTCTGCGCAGTCGATGTAGGGTATAACTATACCCTGATGGACAAAGACCTGAGCGCAAAAAAAGTCTGGGAGAATAACGTCTCTACTGAGTCAAAACAGCCTAATGCGGTGGTTTATGAGATAAAGTATGATCTTAAAAATGACAGTAACGAATACATTTACGATTACTGGACGCTGTCTCAGATAACAGCCTGGCAGCATGAGGACCAGTATCTTCCGGCAAGGCAGCAGAACAAGGAAGTAGATAATTATTACGTTTCGGCAGAATACTATATTTATGATGGTAAGATATATAAGCATGAGTATTCCAGAAATGCCGGCGATTATGAGAGCTTTATCGGTGATTCCTCTTATGTGGAACTCAAAACAATATTCGCCTCTGACCCGGTGCCTGATAATTGCAGCGTGAGCAGCCTGCCCGACCTGAACAAAGACGGTCTGGTAAACGGCAAAGATATGGGAGCTATCACGGGCTGGATATCCATTGACGAGGAAAAAGCCCCTTATCGGGCGGTGCTTGACAGGAACGTTGCCGCCTCCAGCACGGATATCACCATAACCAACTCCGCAGAGCATGGCACGATCGAAATATTCAAGTACCATGACACCGAAGATGAAGCAAACGCTCTCCAGGGCGCAACTTTCCGTGTGTACGAGGGAGATATTGCAACAATAAAAGCTCTGGTCGAGTCCTCAGATGAGGGGGATAAGGCGAAATTAAGGTCCTTGCAGAGGGGAAGCGCAACTACCAGGAGCAACGGCCGTGTTGCGTTCCCGAACCTTGACCCCAGTAAAACCTACACCGTGCGTGAGATGTATGCCCCTAACGGTTACCGAAAGCTCAACGAGTATTATCAGGTAGTTCCCAAGGACTATACAGATCCGATACCTGACGAGTATCAGAGCCTGACATCTAGATTTGATACTGATAATTACGCCAACCCCAAAATTGGTAACGCCCTGGCGGATACTAATTTTACTATCAGAAAACAGATCAGGGGCAGAGCATGGCAGTCGGACGATGAATTTACTTTCACGATAACGCCGTCGTTTAACGATTCAGCGCTGGAGCAGACCGGCTTTGTCATTGACAGCACGGAACATGATCTGTTCAATGCCGATGGCAGTGGTGAATATAAAAAGACTGACGACCAGCTCAAAGATGAACTAAAGGCATTTATAGATGGACTTACAAAAACTACCAAAATAAGTAATAGCAACGATTATTACACCTACACATCTAAAAGAGAAGGCTCTACTGATGGTTACACAATAACCAGTACAGATGAAAAGGTGAGCGAGGGTCTGCTTGTTCCAGGAACAAAGGAAAATGAAGGAGACACTTCTTACCCGGAGGCGACGTTCTGCGGCGCAAAATTCCCGATGGCAGGAACTTACACCTTTACTATAAAAGAGAATGGACCTGCTGCTGCGGACGATTCTACCCTTACATATACCGATCGTGCTTATACGATAAGCATTGTCGTAAAGCGTGTGAAAAATGCTGACTATACAGGAACGCTGGACTTTGAACATTCCCACCTGGAAGCCGAAGTTGCAAACGTCACATATGACGACACGCCGTCTACTCCGGGCGATGAGATAACCTTTGCCGGAAGCAGCCCGCTGTTCACAAACGTTTACACCCCTGCTGAGGCAAGGCAGACCACCAGTTACAGCATTTCCAAGAGCTTCACCGGCAGAGAAGGCGATGAATGGCTTGGATCGGATAAATTCACCGTGAATATAGTCGGAAACGATGCTGCGACTCAGGAAGCCATCAAAAACGGAAACCTCGTTATTAACGGTCTCGCCGCTGATAAAACATCTGATGGCAGCGGCTGGTCGCATACGTTCACTAAAGATACAGCGAAAACGATCTCATTTACTTCATTTACATTCCAAAACATAGAATTTCCGGTAAAATATGTTGCTAAAGATGGAAATGAATGGACGTCCACTGACCCGGACGAGACTTCTCCTCCTAAGGATAAAATAGGCAGTGGCGAAGGTCAGTATTTGCCCAAGACCATGCCGGTGGAATATGTCCTGAAGATAAGCGAGGATATCCCTGCCGAAAACCCAAAAGATGGTATCAATTATGACGATAGCGTTTACTATCTTAAAATAGTTCTTAATAACATTGAGACCGGAACACTTAGCCCTGGTACATCAGAAGAAGAGGAAGAAGACGGCGTTATTGACGAGATGGACTTCTACCTTTATAAAAACGATATGACCGC
The DNA here is from genome assembly GCA_947631585.1 of uncultured Clostridia bacterium. Taxonomy (GTDB): domain Bacteria; phylum Bacillota; class Clostridia; order Oscillospirales; family Ruminococcaceae; genus JAAZZIT01. Next base: position 8,881 of record CANRLY010000016.1, on the reverse strand, counting down.
CACTCCTCAGGCGACCTGTTCAACAAGACAGCAGGTCGTTGAAGAAACTGCTGGTTGGGATCCGTCTGACACAACTGACGGCATATCATGGTGGTATGTTGACAATCTTGGAAATTTGCGTGTATACAACAGAACTTCAGGCACTCCGTCAAATTACAAACTTCTTATCAAAAAGACGGAAACGCACGATTCGGGCAGCGACCATGAGATGAAGATAACCAACACCTACAGCGCAAGCTGTTCATGGGCGCCCAGCCTGATAAAGACGCTTTTCGGCAGACCGTGGGCAGATAACGACAGCTTTACATTTGAGCTCACCTGTGAAAGCTGCGATAAATGCCCGGATATGACTAATATTTCCGATTATGTGGAAATGCCAGCCGATAACACGGTCAACGTGACCGGCAAGGACACTTCGCACAGCAAAATATTCGGCGCAGTGAAGTTTAAAAAGCCGGGAACGTATACATTCAAGATAGCGGAGACTTCGCATACAGGCGGCGATAGCGTCACACCAGCCAATGAACAAACCATAACAGTAGTTGTTACCGACCTTAATAACGGTAAACTTTCAACTGAATTTAAAGATGGTTATGACGAAAATTCGCCTTTGGAATTTATAAATCTTTACACCGACACCGCAAGCCAATTCCAGCTTGAAATCAAAAAGACCATTTTCGGCAGAGACTGGAACGAGGGCGACAGCTTTACATTCACTGTAACTCCCGATGATGATGCGCAGGAAGCGATCGATGCAGGCAGACTTGAACTTCCGTCTGAGTTGACTCTCGACGGCGACAGCTACACCGCAACGATAAGTTACGCCGATGGAACCGACCCCGCAGACGTTATTACAAAGCTGCTGGGCAATGTAAAGGTCAACAGCTTGCCGGAAGATAAGAACAGCGAAAGCTATACCCTGACAGTTTCCGAGGACACTTCCGACCTTGCGGATAAGTCCATGCGGCTGCGTGGGGAAAATGATTTTGTGATAACTATAAACGCAAGCCGTGTGCTTGACGCTGACAAAGTTCCCACCGGCAAGCTGAATGTTACAGCGTCATTCGAGGTGAATGGCGCAAACCAAGAAGTCACAGCCGCAGAAGTAGGAGCGGTAACTGTTCCCACCGCAACCGTACCTTTTGAGAACGTTACCCTTAGCAAACTGACGGTCAAAAAGCAGGTGGTCAGCAGCAACAATGACACAACGCCGTTTGATTTCACGGTGAAATTCACCCTCGACAGTTCCAAGACTTATACCGAAGCCGAACGCATCATCAAAGCTGATATCGCCGGAACTTCCAGCGATATAGTAATACCGGCGGCTGGCAGCGTTACAAAAACGTTCCGGCTTCAGCATGGACAGACGGCTGTATTTAACGACATTCCGCCATATGTTACCTATGAGGTGGAAGAAACGACCACGGCGGACGGCTATATGCTTCTGCGTATTATGGATAAGCTGGACGGCGGAAAGAATCTGTACATGGATAAAGACCAACCAAAGGTCAGCGGCAAGGTCGATGGCAGCAACGATAAGCCTGAATACCTGTTTGTAAACGGCAAAATACACGAACTGCCCAACAACGGCGGCATGGGCAGATGGCATTATGTTCTGGCTGGCAGCGTGCTTATGCTGATGGGTGCGGCGGCTTTGGTGTTAATGCGCAAAAAGACCGCAAAACAGGGCTAAACAATTCTATGTGCTTGACAAAATACTGACAGCCATGCTGCGGTGTTATTTGCGGAATTATCCAGGCAGGCGCAAGCTGCAAATTTTGCAGCCCGAAGTTGAAAGGCGGCAATAACAATATCAAACAGCATAAATAACACCGACAGCGACCCTGCCGGTGTTTTGCTGTAAGTTAGAAATTTGCAATAGGAAGTGATAAGATGAAATATATTTTTCTGCACGGATTGGGTCAAAATGCGTCCAGTTGGGAAGAAACCATAGCTTTTCTGCCCAAAGATCTTGAAGCCATCAATGTTGAATTAAATGAATTTTTTACAGAAAAAGGCTGTAATTACAGTAATATCTACAGTAAACTTTCCGCTTATCTGAATAATTTTTCTGAAAAGATCAACATCTGCGGACTGTCCCTTGGCGCAGTCCTTGCGCTGAATTATGCAGTTGATTTTCCGGAAAAAGTAAACCGCCTGCTGCTTGTTGCGCCGCAGTTCAAAATGCCGAAAATGCTGTTAAAAGCGCAGAATTTTGTGTTTAACCTCATGCCGGAAAGCCGCTTTTCAGCCACCGGGATCAAAAAGGCGGATATGATCTCCCTGACAAATTCAATGGCAGACATCGACTTCACAAATCGCCTCGAAAAGATCGCCTGCCCTGTGACAATTCTATGCGGCGAAAAGGATAAAGCGAATCGGAAAGCGGCGGTAATGCTTGCTAAAATGCTGAAAAATGGCAGGTTTTATGTGGTCAAAAATTCAGGTCATGAAGTGAATATCGACCAGCCGAAAACCCTGGCTAAAGTGATCGTCTCCCGAAAATAACGGTATCAGCGACTGAGCTGCAAGGCATGAGCAATTGTGCTTTGCGGCTTTTTTATTTTTCGCAAACTGCAATTGTAACTAATCAGAAAACATTTCAAAAACATTCTGTTAAATCCGTTACACTTGGGCTGTCTGAAAAGTGTTATTATAAAAAGCAAATTCACGAGGAGTTGATTATCATGAAAAAAATATTTTGCGCACTTCTGCCACTTGCTCTCATTTTCACCTCCTGCCGCTATCAGGATAATTCTGCCAAAACTTCAATGCCGATAGGCAGTTTTGACCCTGAGCCGGTCTCTCAGGCTTTTGATGGAGCTGAAAAGCTCCAAGGGCAGAACTTCGGCATTTTTACCATGCCCGATGTAATAACAGTTCCTGACAAATATGAGATATACAAGTTGACAATTGACCGCTCGTGGCAAGATATAGATGATTTTCGTGAACAAGATGCAAAGAGATTATTTAAAAAATATTACGGAGATGACTACGAAGAGGAAAAATGCAAGATAATGGACGGACCCGCTAGCCAGTTGATAATGTACTTCATGGAAGATGGATTACCCTATAGCGAGTATGGTGATGTTCAGGCTCTTGGAGAAGTATTTCCATTTCCGTTCATTATTTACAACAACAACACCGACGGAAATGACATCATTTCAGCGGCATTTCAACTGAAAAACGGCGAAGATGGCGAGGTGGAAGTTGACGGCAAAAAGATAAAAGCTTCAGAAATAGCAAAAAATGCCAAAGAATGGGTGGACGATATAGAAAAAAATGTAAGCATAGGCAATGGCTTTGAATTTGAGGCAAGGGACGTTTTTGCTTACCACAGCATGAGCTCGAATGGCGATTATATTCAGGTGAATTTGGCAGAACTATACAAAGGAATAGCGTTTGAAGAATATATTTCTCCGTTCAATGTAGTTGATAGCGGCGAAGATTCAGATACATATTACGCCGCAAATACATTAGAAGTGGTTTATTCAGACGACTTTGAAAAGCCTACAAATATTAGGCTGCAAGGTTCGGACAGAATAAAAGAGTCCGAAAAACTGGACAAAATAATTTCTCTCGAAGGTGCGGTGGAAATTTTAAAGAATGAGCTTGCGAAAAACATAAAATACGACTTTGACAAAGTGGAATTGATGTATTGTTGTAAGATTACACAGAAGCGGATATATGTTGATGAAAACGGCGATATTCCGGAGGAAAGGAAAAAAGATATCCAGCAGCCGCTGACATTCACCCCCACCTGGTGCTTCTTCTTCAACAACGAGTATTCCGGGCTGTCCCGTGAAGCAGTAAAAGTTGACGCCTTAACCGGGGAGATAACACTTGATGTGGTGTGAGATTCGTCAAAATAGATAAATTTGTGACGGCGGATTTGTCTAATACATAGAAAAATCTCTAAATTTTTGTAGTTATATTACAAATTAACTTATTATTTGGTATAATTATCAAGTAAATATAAAAGTTTTCCGAAAAAGAAAAAGCACGCTTAATAATAAGCGTACTTTTTGTGGGGAATAGTCAGTTGTATTTCTCCCAGATCACATCTTCCCAGCCGTCGGTGTCAAACGCCTGTCTGACGGCGTCGCACATGAATTTCAGCTTGGCTTTTATATGCTCCGATTTCAGGAAGCCGGCTGCGTCATTGATCTGCGGACACATGACAACTTCCATTATCCGCGCCTTGTCCTCGAAAGAGTCCACCTTGCTGTAGGTGTCGTAGAAATACCAGTTTTCCTCGTAACCGTAGCAGTATTCGCCGCCGGCGTTTTCGTAGCCATCGTAAGTTCCCAGGTATTCAAAGCCCTCCGGCTGAAGTTTCATCCATTCGGTCTCATCGAGCAGCTGACTGTCATTGCAGTTGATGAAGCTTTCAATGCTGTGCCACATTTCGTGAGCGGTGTTGGTCTCAACATCGTAACTTATATCAATTATCATGTCGTACCACTCGCCGTTTTTGATGGCGTATGCGGCGCTGAAATTATCGGTGATAGTACCGGTCAGGAAGAAACGCAGTCCGCCGTTGCCTGTAAAGCTCCTGAACTGTTGAGTAAAACCGTCAGGGTATTTTTCCAAAGCGGTCTCCAGGTCGCTGAGCGCAAGGTCGAGGTTGTCAATTTCGTATTCCTGTTCAAAATCCTCGTCTGTGCAGTGGTAACCCTTTTCATCGGTGACCATATCTTTGCACTGGGAGGAAATGTAAATTTTCACGCCGAACTGCTCTTCCAGCTGGTCAGCTTTGGCACGCTGTTCAGAAAGATACTGCGGCGCAGGTCTGTCGTCACGGCGGCTGAGTTCATATTCATCTGCAATGCTTTGGTCGAACAGAGCAGGGGAATCCACCGGGTCGCATTTCAGCTGCTGGTCATAACTCAGCTGCTGCGGGTCGATAATGCCGATAAGGCTGTCCTCGTCCCTTGCCAGAGTAAATGCGATGAGGTCCTCCTGGGGCATATATGTAAGGGTGTAGACCGTATCTTCCGGCTTTTCGCAGGTAAGAACGCCGTAGCGGTAAACATTGCCTTCAAAAGTTCCCAGGCAAATGCTGGGCGGATAGTATTCGTCCTCGTCCATGCTGGTGGAATAGTCCACCATCTCGATATACCGGCTGCCGGTAATGGGAGTTACTTCCTTGTTCTGGTCGTCTACCTCTAAGCCTGCGCTTTCTCCTTCTTTTTCAAGAAAGAATAACCGATTGTGCGCATTATCTTCCTCATCGTAGATACGCTTGCTCAGGCAGGCGCAGTCGTCCAGAAAGTAGGGGTATTCCATGTCGTAGGTGAGCATACAAAGCTTGCCGTCAGCCAGATCGACGCAGATGGTCGCTTCACGGTATTCTTCGCTGTTCATATCCTGACAGACCAGGAAAACGTACTTTCCGTCAGGCGTGATATCCTGAACGTTTTCTGCGAAATACAGATGGGGGTCTGTTTCTATCTTGCTGAACTCCCCTGAACCAGTGTCCATCTGGTAGAGGTCGCCGCCGGAAACAAAGTAGTAAGTTTTTCCGTCAGGCGAGAACTTGCCGATAGTTTTGTGGTTGTCAAATTCAGAAAGAACATTGAGCTGCTCATCTATAAAAATGTTTTTGGAGGCGTCCAGATCTTCCAGAATGATGCAGTTCTCGTTGCAGACGGAAACCGTCATCGAGTCTAACAGATCGGTCTCGGCGACCACCTTATCGCTGACAACGTCTATTATCTGTATCGTGCTTACAACGCTGTTGGTGTCCATGTTGTAGACAGATGTGAGAGCCAGAAGTTTCCCGCCGCCAAGAGAATGAAGCTCCGGCATGAACTCTCCTCCGTTGTAGCAGGAAAGGGTGGATACCGCCTTGTCTCTGCGGTAAGCCAGCTGAGGGTCCTCTTGAGAACTGCTGTCCGTCACTGTGGTAACGGCGGACTGGGCGGCAGTCGTTGTGGTGGCGACAGAGCTGTCAGGCTGAGACGATGAGCTGTCGTTGTCCTTTTCCCGACAGGCAGAAAATGCCCCGGCGGCAACGGCTAAGGCTGTGAATAATGCTGCTGTTCTTTTAAGTTTCATTGTTGCTGCTCCTTTTTATCTATATATTTTTTATTTTTCGGGAATGTATTCTGCTATGCAGGGCAGATTTCTGAACTGTTCTGCGCAGTCAAGCCCGTAGCCCACAACGAACTTGTCCGGCACGGTGAACAGGCTGACGTCCGGTTCAAACTCCACAAGGCGGCGTTCCGGCTTGTCCAGCAGGGTGACCACCGTCACCGAAACAGGCGATCTTTCTTTCATTATCCGAACGACTTCTTTAAGCGTCCGTCCGGTGTCGATTATGTCCTCCACAAGCACAAGATGGTATTTTGAAAGATCCTGGGAAAGCTCTCCGCTGACGGTGACTTTCCCGGAGGATTCAGTGCCGGAGTAGTAGCTTTTTGCAGTGATGAAGCCTATTTCGCACGGAACGCTCAGTTCTCTGCAAAGGTCAGCCATAAAAATGAAAGAGCCTTTCAGTATGCCCACCAGCAGCAAAGGCCGTCCGTCGTAGAGTTTATCCAGCTGTGCCGCAGCTTTTTTCACTTCCGCCCTGATCTTTTCTTCAGGTATCAGGACTTCGCCGAGGCAGCTGTTCTTTTCAGATAGTTGGTTTGTTTTTTCTTGTAATACCATACCGGCAACTTCCTTTCAGTTTTATGCTTATATTTTAACATACATTTCATGAGATTTCAATAATTATATATATACAAATTGCTCTTGACGGGCTGGAAAATGTTTATCTGTTGCTTTTGAGATAAATTATCACAAAGCAGTTGAAATATTATATTTTTGAAAGGAGAAAGATCATGTTTAAAGCATTGAAAAGTGACTTTAACAAATCGGTGCTGAACATCGGTTTCCTTGGTGCGGTGCTGGTGACTACGCTTTTGTGCTTCACCTCGACAGTGTACATAGACTCAAACACCGAGAAAGCCTACACCGCCATGGAAGCTGCGTTCATGACCGATCCGGCGACCCTGCTGAGCATTGAAGATTTTGCGTCTATCAATGTCTTTCAGGCGTGCCTTGGCGGCTATGTAACCATGTTTCTTCCCATAATAGCGGCGTTTCCGTTTATGGTGGCGTTTTGTGCGGAGAGAAACAGCGGCTGCATCAGGCTGACCATCATGCGCTCCGGCAAGTACCGCTACTACTTTTCCAAATTTATTTCTGCCCTGCTGGGGGGAGGACTGGCGCTTTTTCTGGGAGTTGCGATCTACGGCTTGATGACTGTGATGCTCTTTCCGGACATATCCCTTTTTGAGGTGAATAAGGAAATATTCAAAATGCAATTCCCTCACGGAGTGGCAAGAGCCGCCGTGGGGACTCTGGCGTCCTCCTTCGTTTTCGGAGCGGTGGGAGCTATGCCGGCGTTTTTCCTCAGTTCCTTCTGCCGCAACCCATATTTGATAACCTGTATCCCGTTTATGCTTTGCTATATCTGGAGCACGGTTATCCAGAAACTTATTAATAAATCTTTTACAGAAGAAAAATATTATGACCTGTACGACAAGGTACAGCCGTTCAACCCCACTGCGCTGGCGACTATCTTCAACCAGCCGTGGAAAGACAACCCGATAGCGCATAAAACGGTCATATTCAATGTCTGCTACTGCCTTGCGCTGCTGATCGGGTTTGTGGTAATAATGAACCGGCGTACCGACAAGGGCTCGTGAGGAAAGGAGTTGAGAAGCAAATGAAGAATTTCAGCCTGAAAAAGTGTTTTTCTGTGGCAAAGGTAGAATTTGTAAAATGGGTCTGCGATGCAAGAATGATAGTTATTGCAGTAATGATAGTGTTCATTTACAACTTTGCGGTAACTCCGCTTCTTGAAAACGCAGAGGCGATGAACAAGCCCCTGAACGTTTTTGAACCGTTTATTGCGGTGGCTAATTCCAGCATACTGATGCTGATAATACCGCTGGTGTTTTTGACGCTGATAGCGGATTTTCCCAGGATAGATACAAATACCGTCTTTTACATAATCAGGGTAGGAAGAGTCAACTGGCTGGTAGGTCAGGTCATAAAGCTTGTGATGATGGCGGTGTCTTTTCTGGCGGCAGTGTTTATCGGCTCAATTGCGCCGATGGTGGGCAAAGGAACTTTTAGCGGCAGCTGGAGCGAGGTCACGACCCAGTATCTCATATACTTTCCTGATAAGGTCGGAAACTTCGGGCATACGCTGATACCTGAAAATCTTTACAATCAGATGTCACTTACCACTGCGGCGGCAGAGAGCTATCTTCTTGCCTTTGCTTATATCCTGATACTGGGAATGATACTGCTGAGTTTTTCGCTGATAAAGCAAAAGACAATGGGCTTCGTGCTGTGCGGAACTCTCATCTCAGTGGGAACGGCGTTCTGTTCGGTGAGAGCCAACCTGATGTGGACAATGCCTATGGCAAATTCCATTATCTGGATACATTACACCAGATATTTCAGCGAACCATTGATGCCCATGTGGTTCTCTGTGACATATCTGCTGGTAATGCTGGCGGCGCTGCTGATATTCAGCGGTGTTGCGATACACAAGTTCAACTATGACAATGTTGCCGAAATTTCTGTATAGGAGAGATCACAATGGAAGATATCATTACTGTAAACGACGTTTGTCTGACCCTTAGCAAAAACGAGATACTAAAGCACATAAACGTTTCTTTTGAGAAAGGCAAGATACACGGTCTTATCGGCCGTAACGGAAGCGGAAAGACCATGCTGATGAAGTGTATCTGCGGCTTTATAAAGCCCACCAGCGGCGAAATTACCGTTGACGGAAAAAGAGTGGGCAAGGACGTGGATTTCCCAAAAGATATGGGAATAATCATCGAAACTCCGGGATTTATACCCTACTATTCGG
>CANRLY010000015.1 GCA_947631585.1 uncultured Clostridia bacterium | reverse complement strand
CTATTTCTCGTCTGCCCTTGCCGTAGCCGGCGCATTGGATATGCACCGAGCAGATACTGAACATTTTCATCAGGAAGCTTTGCTGTATATCGAAGTAGTTTATCTTATCTGCGGAAATAACGTGGGTGCGCTTGGTGACTATGCCGCTCTGGATTATTATTCTGTCACCTCTTCGGGAAAGAGCAAAGCTCCAGTGCCGGAACAGGTTCACAAGGAAAGAGTACAGCCAGCCGAGAATAACTATCAGTGCGATCATTACCACATATCTGGGAAGTCTTATCGCCAGCTTCTGGGCGTACTCGTTCACCGTATGGAGGAATCTTTCTTCCAGTTCCCTGCCGATGATACGGGAAGCCTGTATTATAAGCGTGGCAAACAGGATAACTCCCGATAAGGTAGAGGAAAACACCAGCGAAAAGATAAAAACGCTGAAACGCTTCGGGGTATAGCTGAATTTCCTGCCGGAGGGGTCGGAATTTTTTGCGGAAGCAAGAAGTTTTTCAAAATCCGACTTCTTGAAAGTGAGCGTAAGGTCGGAAGATGAGGAAGTGCCGCTGTTCGTGTCGATAAAGAGCTTATACGCCCGAAACATACGGTAAAACGCCCCCTGCGAAAAGCTCACCGAACAGGCTGTGGAATAGTAGATCTTGGTGCGGCAAAGCCCGAAATAGCCGGTCCTTGCGGTGATATGGTCGCTGTGTATGCGAAAAGTTATAAAAAACCATCTGAAAAACGCATAGGCAAAGATAACGGTTATTACAAGGATATCCAGCCACCAGCCTTTCAGCCACTGGGCGATATCGAACCGCATCGCCACAAGGCTTCGGGTAAGAGGTATGAGCAGCAGCCAGAAGCTTTTGGTGGTATAGCCCAGTATTCTTATGGGGTGCTGACGGCAGGCGAAAAATTCTTTTACCTGTTGTTTAAGGGTCTTGAAGCTGCGAAAGCCTATTATCCCTTTGACTTTCTTCATTATCTTATTTCGCCCCCTTTGGAGCAGGCTCTTTGCGCTTTTCGATAGCTTTATTCAGGGTGGAGGTTATTTCCAGAGCGTCGTTTCTTGACAAAAAGCCCAGAAATATCTTTCCGCCCAAAGCGTTTATTACTATGAAGTTAAAAGCGGTCACCCCTGAAAAAGGAGTTATCACGGTGGTGATATACTGAACTGACGAGCCTTTCATAAACTGCCGCTGGGTAAATATCATTCCCCCGAATTTAGACACCGCCGCCGATGAAACGCTATATGAGGTCCGGGAGAAATACAGCGGCAGCAGGATAGTTCCCATAAGAAAGGAAACGCTCCAGAAAAGACCTATAAGCAGGTACATTACCAGCGGATAATTCCTCAGAAAGCGCAAAGAAAGCACCGTCGCCGCTGTAGAGAGCGCCGCCATAGCAATGCGTATGAAATTAAGGGCATATCTGCTTGGGCGATAGCGTTTCACAGCTGCGGCGCCTCCTTTAATTTATACTTTTCCGGTAGTTACTTAAATATTATATCAAATCGGCGGCAATTTTTCAAGAACATTCTGAAAATTCTGAATACGGCAGAAAAAATTATTTGTCGGATAAGTCGCAAAAGGGCGAAGAAAGAAATTTTTTGCATTTTGCCGCAAAAAAGCTCCCGTCCGGGAGCAGAATTTGCGTAATTTGCGTTTATCAACCGACTATCAGGTCGGTGAACAGCAGCAGGCAGTCAAATACAGCGGCTGCTATCACCAGAATGATAAGAATTATTTGGAGCGGAGAAAGTTTTCTGCTCTTTGTGCCGGCGTCAGCAGTGGGAGTGGTAGGGATAACGGCATTTTCCGGCTGGTAGGCGGCAGAAAAAGGCGCAGTTTCCGAAGCGGCAAGCGCAGTTCCGCAGCGGTTGCAGAATTTTGCGCTGTCGGCGACTTCCTTAGCGCAGTTCGGGCAAAACTTAGACATAGCGTATATTCCTTTCTGAAATAGGACTAAATTTCAATATCCAGGTGTGGGTCCTGGCAGATATACCAGTTTGAGCCGAGTTTTCCCACTGTTACCGAAAACGGTATGCTCACCGGGTCTAACTCGTCGGCGGTGACAAGCAGTTCAGCCTGTAGGCAGTAGGCGGTTTTAAGGTCTGCGCCCTTGCCCAACAGGTCGTTCAGTTCTGCCATTTTACTGTTGTCGGGTTCTTCCTTTGAGTTCACCCGAAATGTGAGCGACAGCTTTTCGCCGAACTTATCGGTGAGCTGTTTTTTTATAGAACCGGCAATATCCTCCTCCTCAGGTGCGCTTGACAGATAATCGTTTGCTATCGGGGTGGCAAAGCACCTGATATAGTAATCCTCGCTGCCCATCTCCAGCGACATGACCATGCTTCTCAGCGGAGCAGTATAGGGGTCTTTGGTCTGCTTTTCTTCAGAGCAGCCGGAGAGCAGGGCGGCGGAAGTCAGCGCTGCGGCAAGCAGCCTGAGCAGAGCCGCCCGTATTCTTTTGCCCTTGCCGGTTGTACCAATTGTACCGTTTGTTCCGTTTGAAAAGACACTCATGGAAAAATTTCCTTTCAGTCAGCAGTTCAGCAGCCGATTATCTGATATTCGCCGTCAACGCAGATGACATCGATATTTTCGCCGGTTCTGTAGCCGTCCGGATCTGTCATATAAATTTGGAAAGTATACATATCCCCGATCTCAACGTCAGGTCTGTTCAGCAGATCAAAATAGCCTTCGATACCGCCTATATCTTCCCAATGCTCGTTTAAATTATCCAGCGTTATTTTTTGGTTCTTAGTAATGGAATCAACTTCAAAGAGGTCAGTTCCTGCGTATTCAAAAAATAATTCGCATATATCGACCGGTATCTCGATCATGACCTCGTCGTATTTTCCCATGATCTCATTGGCTTGACTTTCTATCTCAGCTTCCTGTTCTTCGGTAATGGTACCGTTTCTAAAAGCCTCGAAGTAATTGTCATACCCATAGCCATATAAAGAATAGATGTCTTTTACTTCAGTCCGGGTACTATTGGGGAGGCATTCCTCCAACTGGGCAAAGTCGCTGTTTACTAAAGAGGATCCAAGGCGGTCAATGACAGCTCGATATTCAGCCGGAACATCAGATATCGACTCAATTTCCACATCATATTCGATGTTATCGTCAGGCTGGTCAGGTTCAACGTCCGGATCATCGGTATCCGGCTGTTCTTCGGGTTTGGTCGCCTCAGCCGGCTTTTCGGTCTTGGGGGTATCCTTTGCAGAGTAGGAGCTATCCTCCTCTTTGTCGCTGTCTGTTTCGTGGATCTCCTTATCGCTGCACGAACAGAGACAAACAGACATTGCAGCCGCAGCCAGCAGCGCAGTTAATTTCCTGATATCCATTATAAAAACTCCTTTCAGGTAAAAGTTTTAAAAAACATTCGCAGATCACCTCAGAGAGAGATGACCTGCAAATAATGAGGTATGAAAAACTGTATTTGTCGGTTTAGCGATTTATCAGTTTATCAGTTTATCAGTACAAATTGTAACCGCTCAAATCGTAATCGTCAAGACTTACGCTTCCGCCGCCTGACAATACGCTGGTATAGCCGACTTTTCCAAGCACGCCGTCAAAGCTTGCCGCCCAGAGATACCAGTCGCCGTCTATCTTGACAACTACTATCTTTCCATCGTCGTCGTCATCGTCTTTCTTGCCCTTTGCGGTATACTCGATATCAAGCTCATAACCCTTAGTTACCTTAACGCCCTTAGCGTCGTAGCTTTTCTTCAGAAGATCCTTTATGTCGTCCAGGTCTCCGTCGCTGAGCTTATCCTTGTCGGTGATGTCGTAAGAGATCTTAACGTCCTTTCCAAGCTCGTCCTCCAGCTGGTCCATGGTGTCTTCCAGTCTCTTTTCAAGGGTTTCATCATAGCTCTTATCGCTGCCCTTATAGCTGTCCTCAAATTTGTCCAGTCTATACTCGTCGGTCACTTCGATAAGCTTTTCGGCGTCGCAGTCACGCATACCCTTGAACATATTCTTGACCGGCTTTTTCCATGCGCCGCCCAGTATGGAGATCAGGATAATAAGGATTATCAGCGCAGCGACCGCTACAACAGCGATACCTACGATCTTTGTGAAGTCAGGTCTGCTGGACAGAGACTTGATAGTCTCCATATTGGCGGATTCCTTGAATTTGTCAAGGATAGTCTTTTCGCTTTCGCCATTTGCGCCGGAAGCGCTGCCGGCAGGAGCGGAAGTCGCAGCGTCAAACTTTGCGCCGCAGGAAGTGCAGAATGCGGTGTTGTCGTCGCAGGAAGCTCCGCACTTGGTACAGAATTTAGCCATTTTCATTTCCTCCAATTAATAATTTACTGTCAGGCGGAAAAATTTTCCGCACGAAAGCTGCATTTATAATATCATTATAAACCACATTAATCATAACCGATTATTTTTATTTTGTCAATAGAAAGCCGGGCATTTTCCATAAAAGTTTTAAGAATTTGCGAAGTTTACAAAGCTTTTCCCCAGAAACAGTCATTTCAGGTATACTCTGGGGACTCTTTTTGTTATTCCGCAGACTATCTCATACCCGATGGTGGAACACTTCTCGGCGATATCGTCGGCGGTAACGGTGTTTGCGCCGTCCGAGCCTATGATAACGGCAACGTCTCCGGGTCGGACGTCTATGCCGGTGACGTCCGCAATGAGCTGGTCCATGCAGACCCTGCCGATGATGGGGGCTTTTTTGCCGCCGATAAGGACTTCCCCCTTATTTGAAAGAAGCCTGGGAACGCCGTCCGCATAGCCTGCCGCAACGGTAGCGGTCTTTATCCTTCCGGGGGCGGTGAAAGTCCTGCCGTAGCTGACGCTTGCGCCTTTTTCCAGGTATTTCACCTGAGAGACCACCGCTTTCAGTTCCATGACCGGGTGGAGTTCAAAGGGCAGTTTCAGTTCCCTGTCCGGTGTAAGGCCGTACATTATGATGCCAAGTCTTGCAAGGGTAGCCTTGCTGCTGTTATAGAACACACCGCCTGCCGAGTTCATGAAATGCCGTTCTTTCAGCTGAGGGCAGAGCTTCTGGGCTTTATTGCAGACGCTGTCGAAGAGCTTTATCTGCTCTTTTGTGAACTCAACGCTTTCGCTGTCCATGGAATCGGCGGAGCTGAGGTGGGTAAAAAGCCCCTCTGCGCTGATATTTTCAAGGGAAGCTATACTGAGTATCTGTTCGCAGTATTCGTCGGGGGAGGAAAACCGCAGTCCCAGTCTGCTCATGCCGGTATCCAGCTTGATGTGGACCCTTACCGGCTTGCCGGCGCAATTGTCGGCACAGGAGGACAGTTCCTGTGCGTACTCAAGGTCGGTAGCAGCCTGAATGATATTGTTTTCAGAAAGAACGCCGGCGTACTCCGGAGGGGTGTAGCCCAGAATAAGTATCTCACCGGTTATGCCGCTTTCACGCAGTTCCAGAGCTTCGTTCAGGTTTGACACCGCAAACCATCTTATACCGGCTTCCTCTTGCAGATATAGCGAACACGCCGGACTTCCGTGACCGTAGCAGTCGGCTTTCACCACGCACATAAGCTGAGTTTTGCCAGTTTCACTGCCAAGGCAGTTTTGGTAATTCTCTACATTGGCTCTCAGCCTGTCAAGGTGGACTTCCGCCCACGCCCTTTTTAAAATTTCCATAAAAATTACTCCTTATAGATCGTTAAACCGCTTTACAAAAAGGCGGAAATGTGTTATCATTAGTGTATACGAGCGCAGCAAGGTGAAAAACGTTTTTAAACTGCTGATAAATACAGCATATCAGAACGATGATACGGCGCTGAAAGGACAAATTTACATGGCGGAAAACAAAAAAGTATTTATCAGAAAAAAGTTTGATTTCCCTGTTCCAAAAGAAGTTGAAAACGCAATAACAGAGTTAGAAAATGCTGTTTTGACAAATTCCACAATGTTGGATATTTACCTTGATGAGTTCAAATCCTGTGTCCGCTTTAACACAGGCGGTGAAAGCGGTATGACAGACGAGCAGGCTGATGAAGTTCTGCATTATTATTACCGGAAACAGTATCTGACAGGCTGAACGGAAAAGAAAGGACGGATCAAATGCCTATTGACTATACTGATCGTGCCGTTGATCTGACTGCTGATCTTGTCGGTTCAGACCCTGCCGTGACCTGCTGTTTTTCGGGACACCGACCTGAAAAGCTTGCCGGCAACGGCGACGTGAAAAACTGTCCTGAACTGAGGCGGCTGCTGAGCGTTCTCAGGCTTGCCATAGAGGATGCCCTGAACGAGGGCTACCGGACTTTCATTACCGGCATGGCAAGAGGGATAGATATGTGGGCGGCTCAGTTCGTGCTGGAGATAAAGCGCAAAAGAAAAGACGTAAGGCTGGTTTGCGCAGTGCCTTTCAGAGGTCAGAAAGACGACCTGCTGGGCGCAGACCTTTACGATTACAATTTTATCATAGACCAGGCGGACAAGGTCATCTGCCTGGCGGAGGAATACACTCCCGGCTGCATGAAAAGAAGAAACTGTTTCATGGTGGATAATTCCTCAAAGCTAATAGCCGTTGTTTCCGACCGCAGGAGCGGCACGGGGCAGACCATAGCTTATGCAAGAAAGCGGGGACTCGACCTGCGGATAATCGACGTGGAAAAGAATCCTGCGCTTTTCAAGACCAATGTTTAGTTTACACCTTTTGCAGTTGTTTTTCAATAGTTTTTTATCAATTTTAGATTCTATCAACACTTTCAACAGAGTTTTCAACAAAAGTTCCGTCTCGTATGCGGAAAAACAGTGGTTTTCAACAAAGTTTTGTTGAAAAGTTGAAAAGTTTCCCCTATGGTTGTTGAAAATTGCCCTCAAAAGGAGGAAGATAAATGGCAGGCAACACCAAAGTCAGACCAAGACCGGCAAAGCCGGCGCAGTCTCAGGAAAAGCCGGCAAGACAGGCAGGAGAAGAGGTCTCCGGCAAGGCTGCCAAGCCCAGTCAGCTGCCGGTGGCTTTTGCGTATTTTCTCACTTTGCTCATAAGTCTTGTTGTGTTCGGATTCATCGGATTTTACATAATCAACAGGTTTGTGATGAAAGAGGAACAAGAGCCGGAAACCTCGGTGGTGACAGACGTTCCCATGGCGAAGGACAGGTTTTCGGTGGTATACGTTCAGGCGGACGAGCAGAATGTCATGCAGCACGCTTTGCTGGTAAGGTTCATTCCTGACGAAGGAAAGATACGAATGATACCTGTTCCGGCGGAGTTGGTCTGCGACGACAACGGGGCTGCGGTGCAGCTGAAGGACGTTTACTCAGAAAAAGGGGTCTCGGCGGTAAGGAATCTGCTGGAGGACGTTTACGGAGTAGAGATAGACAAGTACATGACCGTGACGAACGGTGCGTTTGACGGGATAGTCGATTATGTAGGCGGCATAACCCACACCCCCACGGAGAATATGTTTTATTCCGACCCGCTGACCGGGGAGGAGCTTGCCTGCAAAAAAGGCGAAAAGATCACGCTTATACACAATCAGCTGAGAATGTATCTGAATTACCCGAACTTTTCCGCCGGCAAGATGGAGAATCTGAAAGTTCAGGCAGATCTGATGGAAGATTTCATAAACGATGCGTTCATGCAGATAGAGATGCTGGAAAACAACATGGACACTTTGTTTAATATGGTATATAACAGTTCTGACACAAATATGACAAAGAACGAGTATATTTCCGGCAAAAAGGGTCTGCTTTACATAATGAAGAACTACAAAAACCCCTGCGAGGCGCTGACTCCCGTAGGAAAGTGGGAGGACGGAAGCTTCACGGTGAGCGGAAGTTTTCCGGACGAAGTGAAGAGGTTTCTTGAGATGGAATAACATTGAAAGGGGAGTTTTCGTATGAAGCTGATGGTGCTTATCCTGAACAAAGTGGACGTATTGGATATTTTTCTGGAGGGGCTGACGGCTGCCGGCATTGGCGGAGCTACCATTATTGAATCGGCTGGGTTGGCGATGACGCTTTCCAAGCTGGACAGCAGTTTTCTCAGTGCGTCTTTAAGGGCGATATTCAGTTCCGGCGGAGAGGACAACCGCACCATTCTTTCGGTGATAAGGGACGACCAGCTGGATATTTTAAGAAAAGTGGTATACACCACGGTGGGAGATCTTTCCGAGCCGAACACGGGAATACTCTTCACTGTGCCGATAGATTTTGCCGAGGGCATCAGCAAAAAGCGTCAGCTGGCGGAGGACAAGTCTCAGCCGGATACTGACGAGGAGGAGTGAATAAGTCCGCCGGACGGTGCAGCGAGGGACGGACGTCCCGAGCGTGCAGTCCGGCGGTTTGCCTTGCCGGAAAAATGGAAAAAGAGTCTGGGGAAAACCTTTCTGAAGAAAGGTTATTCCCTCTTCCGCAGGAAGAATTACCCCTTTCCAAAGACTTTTATATTGTTTTTGGCGAGGGGTAATTTCTTTTAACAAAACAGTGATAGTCGTGCTTTTTGCTATTATATAAGGGCAATTACCCCTCGTCAAAAAATACTAAAGTTTTAGTGATGGGGGTAACTCTTTCTGCGGAAGAGGTGGAAGAACCTTTTTCAAAAGGGTCTCCCCAATAGAAAAATTAAAAAAATTTGCAAAACCCCTTGCAAAATGCGAAAACGTATGGTATAATATATCCGATAAGTTTAAAGAAAGGCTGGAAATCAAACTTCCGGTCTTTGTTTTTGTAGGAAAAGAGGTAGGAAGCGTTTGGAAAAGGAAAAGGGCAAAAAGACCGGTAATATCGCCGAAAAAATAAGAGAACTGGCGCTGCCGCTTTGCCGGGAGCAGGGGCTGTTCCTCTGGGACGTGAGGTTTGAAAAAGAAGGGGCGGAACAGTACCTGAGAGTCTTTATAGACAAGGACGGCGGAGTGGATATGGACGACTGCGAAAGGTTTTCACGGGAGTTCAACAAGGTGCTGGACGAAGTTGACCCCATCAGCGTTTCCTATGTGTTCGAGTGCGGTTCGCCGGGTCTGGGCAGAACGCTGAGACGGCCGGAACATTTTCTCAGCTGCATAGGCGATCAGGTCAGGGTAAAAACTATCAGACCTGATGAAAACGGCGAAAGAGAAACGGTCGGCAGGCTGGTTTCTTACCAGAACAAACAGTTCGTGATAGAACTGCCTGACGGTAACAACAAGGACTTTGACCTGTCTGAGTGTTCGTCCGTGAAGCTTAACGACGACGAGGACCTTTTCTGACAAAATCCAACAAGACTAACATAACAGGAGGAATACCGGAAAATGAATAAGGAATTTTTTAGTGCGCTGGAACAGCTTGCAAAGGAGAACAGTATCGACCCTGAGATGCTGCTGGAAAAGATCCGGCAGGGAATACTCAAAGCCGCAAAAAAAGAATACCCGGACAGCGAAAATATCGAGATAGAAATAGACCCGGAAAGCGGCAGGTTTGAGATGTTCCTGGTAAAGACCGCCGTGGAGGGCGACCCGGAAGACCCTGCAAATGAAATAAATATCGACCAGGCCAAAACTTACGACGATAAGGCTCTTGTGGGCGAACCGGTGAGGATAATGCTGGATACCTCCAAATTCGGACGGGTGGCAGCGCAGCAGGCTAAACAGCAGATAAAGCACGATATAAAGGAATTTGAAAAAGAACGGCTGCTGGCTCAGTATGAGGATAAGGTGCATGAGTGCGTCTCTGCGACCGTTCAGAAAGTCGAGCCGGGTACGCTCAATGCGGTGCTTACCATCGACAAGAACGAAGTGTATCTGGTGAGAGGCGAACAGATCCCGGGGGAGACCTTAAAGCCCGGAGATATTATAAAAGTCTATGTGGTTGGTATCGCAAATCCCGAAAGAAAGCCTTCCATAAAGATATCCAGAAAGCACAAGGAACTGGTAAAAAGACTGTTTGAACTGGAAGTTCCGGAAATTTACGACGGAACGGTGGAAGTGAAGGCTATCTCCAGAGAGGCCGGCGCAAGAAGCAAGATAGCGGTGTTCAGTAAAGACCCTAACGTCGATGCGGTGGGCGCCTGCATAGGTCCGAGACGTTCGAGGATATCCAGGATAGTGGAGGAGCTCAAAGGCGAAAAGATAGATATTATCGTCTGGAGCGAGGACGATGTGGAGTTTATCGGAAGAGCACTTTCACCTGCTGAAGTAAAGAGCGTTGAGATAACGGACATTGAAAACAAGGCTTGCAGGGTGGTAGTTCCAAACAACCAGCTGTCGCTTGCCATCGGAAATAAGGGTCAGAACGCAAAACTGGCGTCCAGGCTGACGGGAGGCTATAAGATAGATATAGTTCCTGAAAACGCCCCCAAGCCCGAACCTGAAGAAGAAAAGGCGGAAGAGCCGGAGACCTCAGAAGCGGAAGATACTGAAAATATCCAGTGAAAACCGTTTTTATGATAAAGCGCAGATGAGCGGAGCAATTGAGCAATTGAGCAACTGAGTAACAGAAAGGCGGAAAGGCAGACTTGATGAAAACTAAAAAAGTACCTTTGAGAATGTGTCTGGGCTGCTCGGAGATGAAGCCGAAGAAAGAACTGGTGCGAGTGGTAAAGACCAAGGAGGGAGAGGTCTCTCTGGACCTGACGGGGAAAAAACCCGGCAGGGGAGCTTACATTTGCAGGGATATACAGTGCTTTGAAAAGGCAAGAAAGTCCAGGCGGCTGGAAAAGGCGTTTTCTTGCAGGATAGAGGACGACGTCTATAACGGAATGGAGAGTGAGCTCAGAGGTGAGTGATATAGTCGGGAGCCTTACCATCTGCCGGAAAGCAGGAAAGCTGAAGCTGGGATACGCCCTTGCGGCGGAAGCCTGTAGGAACGCTGAGGCAAAAGCTGTGCTGGCGGCGGAAGATGTTTCGGAAAAGACTCTTAAAGAGATAAGATATGTCTGCGCAAAGAGCAAGACCGGTCTGTATGCCCTGGATATGACGAAAAGCAGCGTGGGAAAAGCGCTGGGTACGGCGGCCGGGATAATAGCCGTGTGCGACGAGGGGTTTGCAGGGAAGATGAGAAAGCTCCTTGCGGAAATAGACTGCGGCGCAGATGCGGACAGGTCGGACAGCTACGGCAACAGTAAAAGGGAGGATAAATGAGCCTATGAATGAAAAGATCAGGTATAAGGTCAACGAACTTGCAAAGGATCTTAATGTTTCTAATAACGAGATAATCGAACTGCTGGCAGGCGTGTTCGAGGGGGCGAAGAAATCGGTCACCGCCCTTAACGACCAGGAGATAAGCTATGTTCTGGAATATTACACCCAGCATAATCAGGTGGAGAACTTTGACGCTTATTTCGCTATGAGAGACGAAAAGCCAAAGGAGAAGCCGGCGGAAAAACCTAAAAAGACGGCGAAAGCTCCAAAGGCGGAAAAGTCTGAGAAAGCTGAAAAGCCTCAGAAGGCGGAAAAGTCTGAAAAGGCAGAAAAGGCTGAAAAGCAAAAGCCGGAAGCGGCGGCGAAAGCTCCCCAGGAGGCAAGCCCCGCCAGGCAGAAAGAAGAACCTAAGCCTAAGACGGAGAAAAAGCAGGAGGAGAAAAAACCTGCTCAGGAACAGAGGGACAAGAAAAAGTCCAAGCAGCCGGCTAAGAAAAAAGACGTGGGAACTAAGCAGCAGCTGGTATCACATGTAAAGGCGGAAAGCGGCTATACTGTGGTCAAGGAGGAATCCTCCGGAAGCAGACACGTCGATACCAGGGGAAGCTATGTGGAGCTTGACAAGTATAACGAGAAGTACGACAATCTGGCAGGCGCAGCAAGAGGCAGAAACAAGGATAATTATTCCAAGAAGCAGAAGATAACTCAGAAGTCCCAGCAGCACAAGAAGCAGCAGTTCTCTTCAAAACGGGAGACCGAAAAGGACGTTATGAAGAGACTGGAGCTGGAAAGAGCAAGAAAACAGCAGCTCAAGGTGCTTATCCCCGACGAGATCGTGGTCTCTGAACTGGCGACCAGACTGAAAGTCAATGCAAACGAGGTCATCAAAAAGCTTATCGGGCTGGGAGTGTTCGCTTCCATAAACGAGACGGTGGACTTCGATACCGCTGCGCTGGTCGCTGAGGAACTGGGCGCAAAGGTGGAAAAGGAGATCATAGTTACCATAGAAGAAAGACTTATCGTTGACGAGGAGGACAAGGAGGAGGATCTCCAGGAAAGATGCCCTGTCGTTGTGGTAATGGGTCACGTTGACCACGGAAAGACGTCTATTCTCGACAGGATAAGAAACGCACACATCGCAGAGGGAGAAGCCGGCGGTATCACTCAGCATATCGGAGCATATCAGGTCAAGTGCGGCGGAAAGGATATAACTTTCCTGGATACGCCGGGACATGAGGCTTTTACCGCAATGAGAGCAAGAGGAGCGGACGTTACCGATATCGCCATACTGGTAGTTGCGGCGGACGACGGCATTATGCCCCAGACGGTGGAATCCATCAACCACGCCAAGGCAGCCGGGGTGTCTATAATAGTTGCCATAAACAAAATGGATAAAGAGGGCGCAGACCCTGAAAAGGTAAAGCAGGAACTTACCGAACACGGACTTGTGGTAGAAGAATGGGGCGGCGACGTTATTGCCGTGCCGGTCTCCGCAAAGACGGGAATGGGCATAGACGAACTGCTTGAAAATATCCTGCTGGTGGCGGAGGTCAAGGAGCTTAAAGCCAACCCCAACAGGCTTGCAAAAGGAACTGTCATAGAAGCAAGGCTGGATAAGGGAAAAGGTCCGGTGGCAACGGTGCTGGTGCAAAACGGTACTCTCAAGACCGGCGATGTTATCATTGCAGGCACGGCAGTGGGAAAAGTCAGAACGATGACCAACGACAAGGGCGAACAGACCAGGTCCGCAGGACCGGGCTGCCCGGTGGAGATAACCGGTCTGGCGGAAGTCCCCATGAGCGGAGATATATTCAACGCAGTCGCAGACGAGAAACTGGCAAGGGAACTGGTAGAGCAGAGAAAGCACAAGGCAAAGGAAGAAATATTCAGCCAGTACCAGAAAGTTACGCTGGATAACCTGTTCAGCCAGATATCTCAGGGCGAAATGAAAGAACTGCCTATCGTGGTAAAAGCTGACGTGCAGGGCTCGGTGGAGGCTGTTAAGCAGAGCCTTGAAAAGCTGTCCAACGACGAGGTGAGAGTAAAGGTCATTCACGGGGCTGTAGGTGCGGTGTCGGAAAGCGACGTTATGCTGGCAAATGCGTCAAATGCGATAATTGTGGGATTTAACGTGCGCCCCGACCCGGTAGCCAAGAGCAACGCCGAAAGAGACGGCGTGGATATAAGACTTTACAGGATAATCTATGACGCTATAGAAGAGATCTCTACCGCAATGAAAGGTATGCTCGCTCCCAAGTTCAGGGAAGTGGAGACCGCAAGGGTAGAGGTAAGACAGGTCTACAGGATCACAGGTGTGGGACAGGTGGCAGGCTGCTATGTTTCACAGGGAAAGATCGGCAGGAACGACCTTATCAGGATAGTCCGTGACGGAATAATCATTGCCGATGACAAGATGTCCAGCCTGAAAAGGTTCAAGGACGACGTCAAGGAAGTTGCGGAGGGCTACGAGTGCGGTATCACTCTGGAGAAGTTCAGCGACTTTAAAGAGGGGGACGTGTTCGAGGGCTATATAATGGAGGAATACAGAGAAGATTGACAGATCTTGAACAGATCAAAGAAAGGATGATCAAATGGCAGGAATAAAAGCCGGCCGTATGTCTGAGGATATACGCAGGATAGTTTCGGCAAAGATAAGAGAGCTGAAAGACCCCCGTCTCCACGGAGGAGAAGCTCTTACAGTGGTCAGGTGCGACGTGGCTGGAGACGGGTCTTATGCAAAAGTGTATGTTTCCAGCTTTGAGGGACCCCAAGCCGCTGAGCAGGCGGTGAAAGGCCTTGAAAGCGCAGCCGGACTGCTCAAAAGAGAGATCTCAAACGTTTTAAAACTCAGGAAATGCCCGGAACTGAAGTTTATTGCCGACGATTCGGCGGAACATTCGGCGCACATAAGCAGGCTTCTGAGGGAGCTTGACGACAAGAAGCAGCAATAACGACTTGTATTAAGGAGAGACCTTATGGATTTTTCAAAGATCAGCAGCTTCCTTGAAAGCTGCGACAACGTAACGATACTGACCCACAAGGCGCCGGACGGAGACACGCTGGGAGCAGGTTTTGCGCTGTGCAGATACCTGCGGTCGGCAGGGAAGAAAGCCAATGTGCTCAATTCCGAGGAACTACCGGAAAGGTACTCTTTCCTGTACAGCTGGTACCAGCCCCAGCAGTTTGAAGAACAGACGGTCATCGCAGTGGATATCGCAGACCTGAAACTGCTGGGCAGCAAGCTTTCCGCTTACGCCGAGGAGGGCAGGATAGACCTTTGCATTGACCACCATGTTTCAAACAAGTATTTTGCAAAGCTCACCTACGTCAACGCCAGTGCGTCGGCAGCCTGCCAGATAATCTACGAGCTGCTTTCCTATATGGGGGCGCAGCTGGATAAAGAAACGGCTACCTGCCTTTACACCGGTATAGCTACTGACACCGGCTGCTTTAAGTTTGAGAACACTACGGCGGCGGCGCATATCGCAGCGGCTGAACTGATGAAGTATCATGTGGAGTTCGCTTCCATAAACAGGAAGATGTTCGATGTGAAGAGCCGTGCCAGAATGAACATAGAACAGATGGTCACCAATGAGATGGAATATCTCTTTGACGGAAGATGCGCAGTTATGACGCTTACTTCGGACATGATCGAAAAGAGCGGAATAGAACCTGCGGAGTTCGAGGGGCTGGCGTCCATTCCGCTCCAGGTGGAGGGAGTGGAGATGGGAATAACCATCAAGCAGCGCCATGAGAAAGTGTTCAAGCTGTCGGTAAGAACGGCTGAGAAGATAGACGCTTCGGCGTTCTGCCAGAAATTCGGCGGCGGAGGACATATCAGAGCCGCAGGCTGCGAACTGAACGGCACGCTGGAGGAGGTCAGGAAGCTGGTCGAGGACAGCGCAGCTGAACTGTTCGAGGGGGAAAACTCTTGAACGGCGTGATACCTGTTTACAAGCCGCAGGGGTGGACTTCCTTTGACGTGGTGGCAAAGCTCAGGGGGATACTTCACGAAAAGCGGATAGGTCACAGCGGAACTCTCGACCCTATGGCAACAGGCGTTCTGCCGGTGTTTGTGGGAAAGGCGACAAGGGCTTGCGATATGATCCCGAACGACGGCAAAAGTTACCTTGCCGGCTTTAAAATGGGGGTCTCTACCGACACTCAGGATATCACGGGAAAGGTCGTTGCCGAAAGCAAAACGCTTCCCACGGAAGATGAGCTTAAAGCTGCGGCTGAAAGCTTCATCGGGGAGATAATGCAGCTTCCGCCTATGTATTCGGCGGTGAAAGTCGGCGGAAAAAAGCTTTATCAGCTGGCAAGAGAGGGCAAAACGGTGGAACGTCAGCCAAAACTGCGGCTGGTCAGAAAATTGAGCGTATATGAGTATAATTGCGACACCGGCGAAGGTCTGATTTATGCCGAGGTGGGAAAAGGGACGTATGTGCGCACCCTTATAAACGACATCGGGGAGAAGCTGGGCTGCGGAGGCTGTATGACTTCTTTGGAAAGGCTGTCGGCGGCAGGGTTCGTAAAGGCGCAGTGCTATACTCTGGAACAGATACAGCAGGCAGCGGAAGAGGACAGACTTTCTCAGATAATAATGCCGGTAAGCTGCGTGTTTTCGGGGGCTTATGATGAACTTGCTCTCGGCGAAAGAGGGTCTGCTTTGTACAAGAACGGCGTGAAGCTCAGAGGTGAGCAGGTCGGGATAAAAGACCCCAGGTCCGCAGACGGAGTTGAGTTTATCATATCCGGCAGCGACGGTGAGTTTCTGGGGATAGCAAGATATAACGCCGGCAAAGACGAGCTGAAAAGTGTCAGGAATTTTTACTGAATCAACATAAACGGAGGTCTTTTGAATTGATAAGACTTGCCGGAGAGGACCGTATAACAGACTGCGCCACCGCCTGCGCTCTGGGGCTTTTTGACGGAGTGCATCGGGGACATGGCAGGATAATCGGAAAAGCCGTGGAAAAAGCCGCTCAGAACGGCTGGGCGGCGGCGGTGTTCTGCTTCAGGACGGATACGGTCACTTCCAAGGGACATGACGAGAGAATAGAGATGCTTGTTACCGATGAGATAAAAGCGGAGAAAATACAGGCTCTGGGAATAGACTATCTCTATTCTCCCGAATTTAAGGAAATGAAAAATATGCCGCCGGAGTATTTCGTGAGAGATGTGCTGAAAGGTGCAATGAATTGCTCCTATGCGGTCTGCGGACCGGATTTCACTTTCGGCAGGGGAGCTGTGGGAAAGGCGGAAGACCTGGTGCGGCTGGGGAAAAAGTACGGCATAGAGACCGAGGTGGCAAGTCAGCTGATGTATAACGGCAGACCTATCAGTTCCACCGATATACGCAGCCTTATCAGGCAGGGAGACGTGGGGACCGCAGCGCAGATGCTGGGGTACGATTTCGGCTACAGGCTGGAAGTGGAACACGGCACTGAGACCGGCAGGAAGTGGGATTTTCCCACGGTGAACCAGCGAATACCAAAAGGACTGGTGCTGCCAAGGTTCGGGGTGTACTGTTCGGCGGTGGATATCGGCGGCAGGCTGTACGGAGGGGTCACCAACATCGGGATAAAGCCTACGGTACAGGTGAATACCGCTCCGCTGGCGGAAACTTACATTCTGGGATATGAGGGCGACCTTTACGGAAAAACGCTGGGGCTGTCGCTGCTGAAGTTCGTACGGCCGGAGAGAAGATTCCAAAGCGTGGAGGAGCTTCGGGCGGAGATAGCAAAAAATACTCGCTTTGCAGAGGAATATTTCAAGCAAAACAAGCTTGACAAATTTTTCAGAAAGGAAAGATACAATGAATAAGGTAAGGACAAGGTTTGCTCCGTCACCTACGGGATATATGCACATAGGCAATCTGCGGACGGCGCTTTTTACCTATATCATCGCCAAGAAAAACGGCGGAGACTTTATACTTCGGATAGAGGATACCGACAGGGAAAGATATGTGGAGGGGGCAACTCAGGTCATATATGACACCCTTAAAGCCTGCGGACTACAGTGGGACGAAGGCCCTGACATAGGCGGACCGGTAGGCCCTTATGTGCAGTCGGAAAGAATGAGCCTTTTCAAGCCTTACGCCGAACAGCTGGTAGAAAAGGGAGAGGCGTATTACTGCTTTTGCGACAAGGCAAGACTGGACGAGGTAAAAGCCATTCAGGAGGCAAGCGGAATAATGCCCATGTACGACCGCCACTGTCGGGAGCTTTCAAAGGAGGAAGTCCAGGCTAAACTGGACGCAGGAGTGCCTTATGTAATAAGACAGAAAGTTCCGCTGGAGGGAGAAGTGACTTTCCACGACGAGCTTTACGGGGATATAACCGTTCCCTGCTCCACCCTTGACGACCAGATACTCATTAAGACCGACGGTATGCCTACCTACAA
>CANRLY010000014.1 GCA_947631585.1 uncultured Clostridia bacterium | reverse complement strand
CAGTTCTATCAATACCCTTTCGGCGACGGAAAGGCAGATATTTGCGTCGGCGATAAGCTGTTCTTCCCCCTCAAACTGCACTTTTCCGTCAGTAACGATAACATTTTCTCCGCCTATCTTTTTCACCTCAAAGCTGAGAACGCTTTCCAGCCCAAAGTGACAAGGGCAGCAGTATCTTAATTTCACAAGTACGACCCCTTTTTAACAGTCAGCCTCCGCAACTGACCACTGCCGGCTGCGGAGGCATTATG
Source organism: uncultured Clostridia bacterium (assembly GCA_947631585.1). Classification (GTDB taxonomy): domain Bacteria; phylum Bacillota; class Clostridia; order Oscillospirales; family Ruminococcaceae; genus JAAZZIT01. The sequence goes on along the minus strand of CANRLY010000014.1, from coordinate 17,308 downwards.
ATTATTTAGTGTCCTTTGCAATATTCGGGAATGTTGGAATCTTTATAGTATCCAATGCCAGTTGAAGTACAAGTTTTTGAGGCGAGTTTGCCGGTTTTCTTGCAGAATTTAAGCTGCGAAACACCCTCCGGCGCAGTAAATTCCTTGGTTTCGCAAGCGGTAACAACATCGCCGAATACGTTTTTCCAGATCTTGGCTATATTCTGATACTTTGAAGTAGGTATCTCCTGAACGTCCTCGAAGCCTATCCACACGCCGCTTACATATTCCGGAGTACAGCCGACAAACGTCAGGTTCTGCCACTCCTGAGATGTACCTGTCTTACCGCACACCTCAACACCGCTTATCCTTGCTTCACGGCCGGTACCTATGTCATTGTCAACAGCCGACTTCAACATTCTGTTCATTACATAAGAAGTTGTTTCATCAATAGCGTTTTCATAGAAGCTGTCGCCGTCATAAATAACATTACCCTCACGGTCAACTATCTTTGATACAAAATGCGGCGAATAATACTTACCGCCGTTGCCGAAGATCTGATAAGCGGCAACAAGTTCTATAAGCTTAGTACCTTTTCTCATTCCGCCGACCGTCATAGACGAGTAGTCAACGTCGTTATCGGGGTCAAGCGTTGAAATGTGAAGTTTGCTTTGCAGGAAGTTATAGCTGTACGCAGGAGTCATCTTTTTAATAAGCTGAGCCGGCGCAGTATTAAGAGATCGCTGGAGCATCTCATAAGTTCCGTAATAATTATACGACCAGTTGGAAACATCGCCCATTTCCGAATAGTTCCTCGGCCATTCCTGTTCAACGCCGTCTTTCATGATTTTGATAGGTTCGTCTTTGAACATAGTTGACCAGTTGATAAGATCCTGATCCATAGCCGGTGCATAAGAAGCTATCGGTTTGATGGTCGAACCAGGTGATCTGGTAGCCTGAGTAGCGTTGTTCCAACCCATGAAATTGGTTTTTTCTCCACGGTTTCCAATGACCGCTCTGACATGACCGTTGTAGTCCATGCACACGAAAGCCGACCAAAGGTCGTCGTCACCAAAAGCATAGCTTTGGAAATTGGAATCATCAAGGTATTCTTCTTCAAGTTTTTTCTGAACATTCAGATCCACATTGGTGGTGACCGTATAGCCTCCTCCTGCAATACGGTCGGAAGCGGTGCTATAAGTTATTCCATAGTATTCCTGGAATATCTCGATAGTTTCTCTTATCGCCTCGTCAACATACCATGACGACATTCCCTGATTTTCTATCTCCTCTGCAACGCTGTCAGTATCGGACGAAAAATTGATATCACCGGTTATGACAAGTTCTTCATTAAGCGCCTGTTCATACTCCTGGGTGGAGATAGCGCCGTTGTTAAGCATTACTTTCAGGATATTAGCACGTCTTTCATAGTTTCCCTCAAGATTATCATAAGGGTTTCTCTTTGAGGGGTTCTTGGTAATTGCCGCAAGGCTGGCACATTCCCCTAAAGTAAGTTCCGAAACGTCTTTGCCAAAATAGAAGTTCGCCGCTGCCTGAACGCCCCTTATGTTATACTGGTTAGTGTTAAGGGAGATGATATTCAGGTAAGTCTCTAATATCTCGTCTTTGGTATAGGTCTTTTCAACGTTTATGGAACGTGTTATCTCTCTTATCTTTCTGGTTATGCCTGCGCCGCCGAGAGTAGCGTCATCGCCGGTAATATTCTTGATAGTCTGCTGAGTGATAGTCGAGCCGCCGAAGTCGTCCTCCATAAAATGCAGTATCATATTGGCAAATGCGCCGAAAGTACGTTTAAAATCCACGCCATCGTGGGAATAGAACCTTTCGTCCTCAGAATAAACATACGCATCTATAAGGTATTTCGGCATTTGTTCCAGGTCAGCCCAGACACGCCTTTCACCGTTCTGTGCAAGGGTGTAATAGGTCATGTACTGGTCAGATTCCGGATCGTTTTCATCGTAATCCGGATTTTCCGCAAGAAATCTGGAAGTGAAATTCAGTTCGACATTTTCAAGAGAAATAGGCGTTGTGGAATCAATATAATTCAGCACATAGATAGTAAGCGCCGTTGCGAAGATAGAGCCTGTGATAATTATGATAAACATAAACGACAGGATAACTGTACCCGTTATTTTCAGCACCTTGACCGGCGTGCTTACTTTTTTCTTTTTCTTGCCTTTAGAAGCAGCGGACGATGATGGTCTCACAGTCACTGCGACTTTTTTTCTATTACCCATGATCTTTCCTTTCCGTCAGTATCTGCACGGACTTTTGTTCTAACTGTCTTGATCTAGCTGCAAAACGAGTTGCATATATTTACACATAATTATTATAACACATAGTTTATAATTTTACAAGCATTTTTTCTGTTCTGCTGAAAACATTTATAACTAAGCCGCTGAAAATCAAACGACCCCTACTGCCATAGCAGCAAGGGTCGCAGTACGCATTATAAATTACTCAGATGTTTCATCTGTTTCATCGTCAGCGGCCGCAGGTTCTTCGGGAGCTTCAGCAGCCTCCTCAGCCGGAGCTTCAACTGTCTCTTCCACAGGAGCTTCAACCGTCTCTTCTGCGGGAGCTTCTTCAGCAGTCTCCTCCACTGCTTCCTCCTCGACTGTTTCTTCCTCGGCAACATCTTCTGCCTCGTCCTCTTCAGGCAGCAGCGCTCTCATTGAAAGGCTGATCCTCTTGTTTTCGGTATCTATGTCAATTATCTTAACGTCAACTTCATCGCCGACTTTAAGTATCTCGCCTACGCTGCCCACACGTTTGTTAGCAAGCTGGGAGATATGGATAAGACCGTCAATACCGTTGATTATCTGCGCAAATGCGCCAAATGATGTAAGAGATACTACTTTTACCTTTACAACATCGTCCGTATGGTAGTTAGCAAGGAAGATATTCCAGGGATTGTCAGCTTCCTTTTTGTATACAAGGGAGACCTTACCGGTTTCCTTATCCACGTCCTTGATGGTAACAACTATCTTATCGCCGATAGATACCACATCTGACGGGTGTTTTATCCTGCCCCATGCCAAGTCAGGCTTTCTTACCAGACCGTCAACGCCGCCAAGGTCAACAAAAACGCCGTAGTCGAGAATAGATTTAACAGTACCTTCCATTTCTGCGCCCGATTCAGCGGTCTCAAAGAATTTAGCCTGTGCAGCAGCTCTGGCTTCTTTTATAACCTCTCTTATAGAACCAACAGCTCTCTGTCTGCCTTCATTTACATCTATGATCTTAAATTCAACCGTCTTTTTCAGCAGATCCTCGAGTTTATCATCACGTCTGGCTGTTGCCTGAGACGCAGGAATAAACACCCTAACGCCGTTGCATGAAACAAGCACGCCGCCTTTAACAACATTAGTTACACTGCCCGAAAGAACAGTTCCGTCCTCCTTAGCTTTAAGTATCTCCTCAAAGCCTTTCATAGCATCGACTTTCTTTTTAGACATAGTGATTATTCCGTCCTGATCGCTGATCTTCAGAACTACAGCCTCGATCTCATCGCCGGGCTTGACCACGTCCTCCGGCTTCAGTGACGGATCGTCAGAAAGCTCAGACGCAGAAATTATACCGGTATGCTTAGTTCCGTTGATATTGACAGTTACTTCACTGTTATTGACAGATTCTATGTAGCCCGTCACCCTAGCTCCCGTATATATTTTTGTGAAAGACTGCTCCAGCGCTTCCTCAAAATTAAAATCCTCTTCGTTTTTAACGATCTCACTCATGGTCAGTTGTACCTCCTTGATTATATAAGCCGGAGTAGATGCGCCGGCTGAAATCCCAATAAATTTCGCATCAGAAAAGTCCATCGACTTCAACTCTTCTGCGCTTTCCACAAGTATACACTTGCAGAACTTTTCACAAACGCTTTTTAATTTAAGCGTATTTGAACTGTTACGTCCGCCCACGATTATCATATAGTCGGACTTTGCCGCCAGTTCAGCGGCTTCTCTTTGCCTGTCCGCAGTTGCATTGCAGACCGTATTAAAGATCTTTGCTTCCGGAAAAAGCTCTCTTATTCGCTTTTCACACTCATTCCAGACGGAAACGTTGAAAGTCGTCTGTGAAACGACCGCCAGTTTCTTATCTTTCAGTTCCGGAGCTATTTCTTCCAGGTCGGCAACGTCAGAAAAGACGTAAGCTTCGCCAACGCAGTGACCTTTGATCCCTGCGACTTCCGGGTGACCGGCATCGCCTGCGATAAGCACTGTATATCCCTTTGACGAGTGGTCGTATGCAAGCTTATGGATCCGTTCCACGAAAGGACAAGTAGCGTCAATAATGACTGCATTTTTCTTTTCAAGCTCACTGTATACGTCACGGCCTACGCCATGGGAGCGGATAACCACAGGCTGTCCATCTTTCACCTGCGAAGTATCCGAAACGACCCTGACGCCTTTAGTCTCCAGGTCGCTGACTACATGGCTGTTATGGATTATTGGTCCTAACGTTACCAAATTATCATAGTCATTTAATTTATTATACACTAATTTTACTGCCCTGTCTACACCAAAACAAAATCCAGCGGTCTTTGCGACAGATATTTTACAATTTGTTAACATTCTCATCAACCAGTCTGTTAATTTCTTCTGAAATTTTTGTTCTTAAAATCTTAATTGATTTAGGTGATGTATCAATTGCGCCGATATCAGCAGGAATTATAGGTTTTCCATAGGCGACAATTATCTTTCTGCGGAAGCGCAATTTATTCTTAAAACATATAGCGCAAGGTATTACCGGCGTTTGTGCGACTATCCCGATAAGCGCCGCACCCGATCTAATTTTTCCGACCGTTCCGTCCTTTGAACGTGTACCCTCCGGGAAGATAAGCAGGTTCCTGCCCTTGTTAAGTTCCTCTATAGACCTGTCTATCGCCGATGAATCGCCTTTTCCCCTCTGCACCGGAAAAGCCCCCAGGTAGCTTATCAGCCACTTGAACAGTACGTTTCCCTGGAAAAGTTCTTCCTTTGCCATAAATGAGCAAGGAACTACTACAGGCAGCGACACAAGCACCGGGTCGGCATAGCTCCTGTGATTGCTGACGAAGATATTTCCGCCGTCTTTCGGGCAGTTTTCCTTGCCGACAAACTTAGTGTTATACCAGACTTTATACACACCGGTCAAAAACCATCTGACCAGCCGGTAGAAAACTTTAACTTTGAATTTTATCGGCTTGCCTTTTTCAACAGGTCTCAGTGGTATCAGTTCACGCTGGCTTTTTTTTACAGCGGTCTTTTCGGTGATGATATCTGAAATTTTCTCTACCACCTGTTCCAGTGAAAGTTCGGTAGAATCCACCTCTACTGCGTCATCGGCTTTTTTAAGAGGAGCAGTCTCACGGTGGGAATCGTTATGATCTCTTTGGATAATATCAGCCAGAACTTCTTCATAGGTGGAAGGGTCGCCCTTTTCGGAAAGCTCGGCAAATCTGCGTCTTGCTCTTTCCTCAGCAGAAGCGGTAAGGAAAATTTTCACCTGGGCGTCGGGAAGCACCACCGTGCCGATATCCCTGCCGTCCATGATAATGTTGTTTTCTGCGGCGATAGTTTTCTGCGTATCGAACAAAAACTTCCTGACTTCCGGCACTGCCGAAACAGCGGACGCACCCATGGATATTTCAGGAGTTCTGATAAGGTCGGAAACGTCCTCACCATTCAGCAATACCCTTTGCGTTCCGTCTGAGTAAGCAAGTTTCACGCTGAGACCGTCAAGCTTCGCCGACACCTGTTCAGCATCAGAAACGTCCACTCCGTTTCTGAGCATATAGAGAGCCACGGTTCTGTACAAAGCCCCTGTATCCACATATATATACCCGAATTTTGCAGCGATAGCTTTTGCAATAGTAGATTTTCCTGCTCCGGAAGGTCCGTCCAGCGCAATGTTGATACTCATTCTACTTATCCTCCCCATATCTTCTTAACACATTATAATTCTTTTATTTAAAAATTACAATAGGCAGTCCAAAAAAAATTTACAATTCTATCTGTGAAAAAACGCTTCCCAGACCGCAGTTGAACACCAGGTCGGCTTCACGGTCAAAAGGTGTATGGGACTTATTGATAAGCACCAGTTTATGTCCCTTATAAAATCTTATAAATCCGGCAGCAGGATACACGGTCAGCGAAGTTCCGCCGATAATGAGCATATCGCTCTGAGAAATATCCCTGATAGCGGCATCTATAACTTTACTGTCAAGCGGTTCGCCGTAAAGCACCACATCAGGTTTAAGAACTCCTCCGCATTTGCAGTGAGGAACACCGTCAGTTTTAAGTATATCCTCAAGACCGCAGGAAGCGGCGCATTTCAGGCAGGTATATCTCTCGATAGTGCCGTGCAGTTCGTGAACGTTCCGACTACCTGCCTTATAGTGGAGTCCGTCTATGTTCTGAGTTACCACCGCCGTCAGCTTTCCTGCCTTTTCAAGTTCAGCCAGCTTATAGTGAGTAACATTAGGTTCAGCAGAAGTATAAAGCATTTTATCACGGTAGAACCTATAGAACTCCTCGGTATGTTCAGCAAAATAATCTGCGCTCAGTATAGTTTCCGGCGGAACGTCATACTTTTGATTATACAATCCGTCAACACTGCGGAAATCGGGTATGCCGCTTTCGGTTGAAACGCCTGCGCCGCCGAAAAAGACTATCCGGCGGCTTTCGTTTATCCACTTTTTAAAAAGCTCCAGTTTTTCCTCGTTAAGTTCATTCATTGTCAGTTTTCCTGCTTTCTTTAGAAATTACAGCGTCTGCAAAGGCTTTGGCAGTAGAAAAAGCTATCTGCAAATTAAATCCGCCTGTATATGCGTCACAGTCTATGACTTCACCGGCAAAATACAGCCCCGGCACAAGTTTTGACTCCATTGAAGTCGGGTCTATCTCTTTCACACTGACGCCGCCGCTGGTGATTATCGCTTCTTCCACAGGTCTGAATCTTTCCATAGTCAGCGTATAGCCTTTCAGGAGCTTTAGCAGTCCCATTCGTTCTTTTTTAGTTATATCATTGACCTTTTTGTCGCCGGCGATACCGCTTCTTGCCACAATGACAGGTATCATTGCCGGCGGCAGCAGTTTTCCCAGAGAATTTTTAAAATCCCTGTTCTTTGCCTCCAGAAAATCACGCTGGACTCTCTTATCCAGCTTTTCTTCGCTAAGGGCGGGTTTCAGGTCTATCACGAACTTATAGCCTGCGCCGTCGTCACGGATATGTGCGCTTGCTGAAAGAGTAAGCGGTCCTGACAGACCGAAGTGTGTAAAAAGCAGTTCCCCCATTTCCGAAAAGACAGGTTTCGGCTTGTTCTCCTTATAAACAGAAAGGGTCACATTTCTCAGTGAAAGCCCTGCCATTTCCGCCGGTTCTGTCTCTCTGGTAACCACAGGCACAAGAGACGGACGAACAGGCGAAACAGTATGTCCCAGCTGCTTTGCAAACCTGAATCCATCGCCGGTAGAACCGGTCGCCGGATAAGAACAGCCGCCTGTTGCGATAAGTATATATTTGCCGTAACTTTCGCCTTTATCGTGTTTTACGCCCACAGCCTGACCGTTTTGGCAGATGACCTCTTTAGCGCATGAAGTTACAAATCTTACGCCGTTTGCTTTGCATTTATTTACAAGAGCCTGCTGGATATCCACCGCCTTGTCGCTTACAGGAAATACACGGTTGCCTCTTTCGGTTTTGAGCCTGACGCCCAGCTTCTCAAATAGTTCCATTGTATCGGCAGGTGTGAATCTGTTCACAGCAGAGTACAGGAATTTCGGATTGGTAGGGATATTTCTCAACACCGTTTCAACATCGCAGTTATTAGTAACATTGCACCTGCCTTTTCCGGTAATAAGAAGTTTTTTCCCAAGGATACGGTTCTTTTCGATCACTGCGGTGACAAGTCCGGCTTCGGAACAGGCTGCTGCCGCAAAAAGTCCGGCTGCGCCGCCGCCAATTATCAAAACGTCATACATAACAGGATAACTCCGATCCACAGTTATTCAGGCAGCTGATGAGAAACGTCCTGCTTATTGTCGTTCTTTGAATAAACACGGTACTCTTCCCAGATAGTTTCCAGTTTATTGAAAGTATCGGCAACTCTGTCCCTGGCTCGCATTGATACCGCCACGATAAGGGCGTTTATCAGGCTGAGCGGAGCGACCAGAGAGTCCACAAAAGAAGCCATATCGCTTCTTGCCATAAGCACGTTATCCGCATACTGTACCAGGGGCGAAAGCGGACTGTCGGTAACGGCAATAACTTTAGCGCCGTTTGCTTTGGCATATTTAAGCGCAGTGACCGTCTGATTTGAGTATCTGGGAAAGGATATCCCGATTATAACATCGTCGGAATCTATCCTCATTATCTGCTCGAACATCTCGCTGGAAGTAGACGCAGTGACCAGTTTGACGTTGGGGAAAATCAGGTTAAAATAATATTTCAGGAATGACGCAAGAGCAGCTGCGCTTCTTGCACCGATAATATAGATAGTACGGCTGTTCATTATTTTATCAACGCACTGGTTGAAATCTTCCTTGGAAGATTCCTCAAGGGTCTTTCTGATCTTTTCAATATCCATTGTGAGGACTTTTTCCATTATGTCGCTGTCGCCTATCTGGTTGGAAGTAACGTCAATTCTCTGCACAGAAGTCAGCTTGTTGCGCATAACGTCCTGAATTGCCCTTTGCAGCGCAGGATAGCCCTCGAACCCCAGTTCGGAAGCAAGCCTGACAACTGTGGACTCGCTTACCCCCACCGTCTGACCCAGTTTGGCTGCGGTCATGAATGCAGCCTTGTCGTAATGATCGAGAATATAATTTGCGATCAGCTTATGTCCCTTTGACATTGACGGCAGAGAACGTTTTATCTCTGCAAACAGATCTTTTTCCATAATTATCCTGCGCCCTTACGGTCGGACGCAGCTCCTTTCGATAAAATATCAGTCATTCCCATAAATCATTTTGAAGCTTCAATATTTTTTGCTTTCTGGCAGATGTTGCGTCGGTGTCGATAGAATAGCCGCTTGGTGTTTTAACAATGACATCGCCCTCTTTCACTTCCGGCGGAAGCTCTGAAAGGCTCACATCAAGGTAATGTATTTCGCCCCCTCCCGAAACTTCGCAAACGGCATATTTCCCTTCAATTCTGTCTACGACTATCATCTTCAAGTACCTCTTCTCTTATTTTCACTTAGTAAGGATGCTGCCTGAGGAGTCTTTTACGGTAAGACCCTTTCCGTCAGATTCAAAAATAACAGTGCCGTTCAGGTCGGTCCTGAAAATATATTTTGCATACTTTTCAACTCTGTCGAGCGTTTCCTGATGAGGGTGACCGTATTTATTTCCTGCGCCGCAAGAAATAACGGCATATGACGGTTTTACCGCATCGAGCAGTTCCACCGATGACGAAGTGCTGCTTCCGTGGTGTCCCAGTTTCAAAACTTTGGCGTCAAGGCTTCCTCTGCTGCGCATAACCAAATTCTTTTCCGCATCTTCTTCCGTATCGCCTGTGAACAGAAAGGTATTTTCGCCGTGGGTAAGTTTAACGCAGACTGAATAATCATTCAGGTTATTATAATCGCCCATAGGCTTAAATATCTGAACTTTGCAGCTTCCCAGCTGAAACATCTCGTCTCTTGCGGCACGGATCTTCATTTTCCTGTTTTTGACAGTTTCAAGCAGCTGTTCGTAAATTGCGGTATCGGGGGTCATATCATCAGGGACTTTCGGCAAAATAAACGTATCGGTCTGGTAATTTTCCAGGATATACGGAAGTCCGCCGATATGGTCGCTGTGCGGGTGAGTTCCGATAACGTATTTCAGGCTGTCAACGTTCATCGAATCCAGATAGCTTGCCACTATCTGACCGCAGTCCTTTTCGCCTGCGTCTATCAGCATGGCTTCTCCGTCGCAGATAACAAGGATAGAATCCCCCTGCCCCACATCTATGAAATGCACCGACATATCTGCGTTCACTGCGGCTTTATCCGAGTCGGAAATGATCTCGTCCAGCTTGCCGCTCTTATACAGGTATACAGCCAGGATCACCGCCACAACTGTAAGTATAAAAACAACTGTATTGTTATTTCCGATCACTTTGCGGTTTTTGTATTTTTGCGGCATTTTGATCTGTCCTTTTTATAAAACTTAGCTGTCGGCGTTTTATCGGCGGACACAAGGCATTTTTGCGAATTGCCGATAAGGTCTGTCCTGCCGGTCTTTTTCAAAGCCGTGATGACTTTCTCCCTGTTTTTAGGGACAAAGTATTGAAGCAGCGCTCTTTGCATAGCTTTTTCTTCGCTGTCCCTTGCCACATACACAGCCTCGCCGCTATAGGGGTCGAGACCTGTATAGAACATTGCCGTGGAAATAGTTCCCGGAGTCGGGTAAAAGTCCTGTACCTGTTCCGGACGGATATTGTTTTCTTTAAGGAAAACCGCAAGTTCCACCGCATCTTTAAGGGTGCTGCCAGGGTGGGAGGACATAAGATACGGCACAAGGTACTGTTCCTTGCCTATCTGTCCGGTGATCTTATAGAATTTCTTCTGAAATTCCTTATACGCTTCTATGTGCGGCTTGCCCATTTTATCCAGAACAGCAGCCGAGCAATGTTCAGGAGCTACTTTGAGCTGACCGCTGACGTGGTGTTCTATAAGTTCCCTGATAAAAGTTTCGTCCTTGTCCTCGTTGAGATAATCATACCTGATACCCGACCGGATAAACACTTTCTTTACCTTTGGCAAAGAGCGCAGTTCCCGAAGTATGCTCAGATATTCGCTGTGATCTACCTGCAAATTTCCGCAAGGCTTGGGTGCAAGGCATTTCCTGCCTTTGCACAGACCTTTCTCCAGCTGTTTTTCGCATGATGGCAGCCTGAAATTCGCAGTAGGTCCGCCCACATCGTGGATATACCCCTTAAAATCAGGAAGTTCAGTCAGTTTTTTAGCTTCTGCAATAATTGACTCACGGCTTCTTGTCTGGATACGTCTGCCCTGGTGCAAAGCGATAGAGCAGAAGTTGCAAAAGCCGAAGCAGCCACGGTTATGGGTTATGGAGAACTTTACTTCTTCGATCCCCGGAACGCCGCCGGCAGCTTCATAACACGGGTGATAAGTACGCATATACGGCAGGTTGTAGACTTCGTCCAGCTCCTCTGTGGAAAGCGACAGTGGAGGCGGATTCTGCACAAGCATTTTATCCCCCTGCCTCTGTATCACCGTTTTCCCATAGACCTCGTCCTGCTGGTCGTATTGTATCCTGGTGGCTCTGGCGTAAAGCTTTTTGTTTTCTCTTACCTGTGAAAGCGACGGACATTCCGCAGCCCCAAAGGGAGTATCTGTCGGGTCGGCAAGGTAGCAAGTACCTCGAACGTCAGTAATGCTTGCCGCCGGTTCTCCGCTGTCAAGCCGTCTTGCAAGTTCAACTACCGACCTTTCTCCCATTCCGTACATAAGTATATCTGCGCCGCTGTCAGACAGTATCGACGGCATAACGCTGTCGTTCCAGTAATCATAATGCGCAAAACGCCTGAGAGACGCTTCAAGCCCGCCGATAAGGACAGGTATCTCAGGGTGAAGTTCCTTGAGCTTCCTGCAATAGACGGTGACCGCCCGGTCAGGCCGCAAGCCCATTTTTCCGCCGGGAGAATAGGCATCGTAAGTGCGTTTTCGCTTTGCCACTGTGTAATGCGCCACCATGGAATCTATATTTCCGGCGGTCACAAGGTAAGCAAGTCTGGGAGTTCCTAGCCTTTCAAAGTCGGCGGAGTTTTTCCAGTCCGGCTGTGCGATTATCCCCACGGAAAACCCGTGGTGTTCCAGCCAGCGTGAAATTATTGCCACCCCGAAGCTTGGGTGATCCACATAGGCGTCGCCGGATATGTACACAAAATCAAGGCGGTCAATGCCACGAGATTTCATATCGCTTTTTGAAACAGGTAAAAACGGCATTTCTCCGCCTCTTTTCTTATAAATTTGATTTCAGGACTAGTTTCTGGTCTGTTTTTCCAGCCATTCGTCTCTGGATATCAGAACTTTTCTTGGCTTAGAGCCTTCCTGTGGTCCTATCACGCCCAACTGTTCCATTTCGTCCATAACTCTTGCCGCACGGCCATATCCGAGTTTCAGTCTGCGCTGCAAATATGAAGTTGAAGCCTGACCGTTTTCTATCACCGCTTCAACAGCCTCATTGAACATCGGATCGAGTTCTTCATCGGTATCAACATCGTCAGCCGCACCTCCGGCAGCTTTTTCGCCCTTGACCGCAGGAAGATTCTTTTCGATCTCTTCGATAACCGTCTCATCGTATTCGGCGGAAGTCTGATCTTTCAGGAAATTCACCACGTCTCTGACTTCGCCGGTAGCGACATAGCTTCCCTGTATTCTCACAGGCTTATCCATTCCAACAGGCATATAGAGCATATCGCCGTTGCCCAGAAGTTTTTCCGCTCCGCCTATATCCAGTATTACACGAGAATCAGTATAATTTGAAACTTTCAGTGCAACACGGCTTGGTATATTTGATTTTATAAGACCGGTAATAACGTCCACCCTCGGAGACTGGGTCGCAATGATGAGGTGCATACCGGCAGCTCTAGCCTTTTGCGCAAGTCTCAGAACAGACTGCTCAACTTCCTTTGAAGCCACCATCATCAGGTCTGCAAACTCATCTATAACTATTACCACCTGAGACATCTGTTCGTATCCCTCGTTTGCCGCTGCAAACTTGTTGTATTCTTTCAGGTCTCTGACCTCGGTATCAGAAAACAGCGTATACCGCCTTTCCATTTCAATAACTGCCCAGTTCAGCGCACCGGCGGCTTTTCTTGCGTCGGTGACCACAGGTATAAGCAGGTGAGGTATTCCGTTATATATTGGAAATTCCACCTGTTTCGGGTCGATAAGTATGATCTTTACTTCTTCCGGTGAAGCGTGGTAAAGGATATTCATAACTATCGAGTTGGTGAACACCGATTTACCGGAGCCGGTAGTTCCTGCAATAAGCATATGGGGCATATTGGAAATATTTCCCATAACTATCCTGCCCTCGATATCCTTGCCGACTGCAAAAGTGAGTTTGCCCTCAGAAGTTATATACTCCTTGCTCTCGATAAGTTCTCTTATTGAGACGGTATCTCTGTGCTTGTTAGGTATCTCAACTCCCACAGCGGCTTTTCCCGGAATAGGAGCTTCTATCCTGACTCCCTTAGCAGCCAGGTTCAAGGCGATATCGTCAGAAAGACCTGTTATCTTGCTGACCTTTACGCCGGCGGCAGGCTGGATCTCATATCTGGTAACGGACGGCCCTCTTGAGATGCCGACTATCCTGCTTTGTATTCCGAAGCTCTGCAACGTGGAAATAAGCGTTTCCGACTTGCTTTGAGTCTCACGCTGGGTCTCTGAGGGATCGCTGTTGTTTTTGGCATAATTCAGCAAGCTGACAGGTGGGTATTTATAAGCTCCCTTAATGCTTTCCCTATCAAAAAGTGCAGTCTGACCATCGCTTTCCACAATTATCTTCGGCTCTTCCTTTGGCTCATCAGCCGCAGCCGACTTTGCCTTTTCCTTCTGGGCAGACGGTTTCTTATTCTCTGACTTATCAGCCGGCGCAGGCATATCGCCCAACTTCAGAGTTGAACTTTTCGGGGGAGTTGACGGCTTTGGCGCAAGGCTGTTATCGAACAGGATATCCAGTTCCGGGTCGTGTTCAATGCTTCCGACCTTTACATCTGTAGATCCAGCAAGTTCCTCATCGTCAGCCGGCACATCGTCCTGAATATACTTAGCCACATCGACACGCTTGTTTTTACGTTCCTCTTTAGGTATCTTTTCAGGTGCGATCTTAGAGCCTTTGCTTTGCTGCTTTTGTTTATCCGCTCTTCCAGCGGCTGCTCTGACCTTTTCTTCCTCTCTGCGGTATTCTTCCATTTCAGCGGCTTTTTCGGCGGCTTCCGCAGACCTTTCCTCTCCGTCCTCTTTAAACGCACTATAGCCTTTCCTGAAAGGCTTTGAGATGATCGAAAAGAAGTCGAGCAGGGTAAGATTTGTAAGAAGCATTACAAACGTAAAGGTCAGCAGAATAATGATTATCGCAGCGCCGACCCTTTTAAACAGCGCAAGCAGCGGCCAGCCCAACAGTGCAGAACACAATCCGCCGCCCTTGAGCTTTACGCCGTCAGTATAAAGACCTTTCAGCTTGTCCGCAAAACTTCCGCCGATAACTTCGCCTACTCCCAGTATCTGCGCTATTCCGCAGATGAGCAGCAGAAGAATCAGTCCCTGAATTATCTTCGTCACAACTGCGTTTTGGGACTTATCTCTTGCGAGCATTATAGAAACATATATCAGTTCCGGTCCTACAAGAAATGCAGAAACACCGAAAAGTCCCCGATTGAACTCATACAGTTTGTTCCACATTCCGCCGCCCCTGATAAAAGTTATCAAGATGACCAGTATTCCCAGCGAAAACAATATGTACGACCAGAATCTTCTGTTTTCGCTGCTTCTGGACTGAGCCGCAGAAGAATTGCTTTTTCTTTTTGTCGGCGTATTTTTCTTGGCTGTTGCCATTTTCAACGACCATTCCTTTCGTGATGTTTAAGTTTTGTCGCTCCTGTTTGATCTTATCTGAATGCTTCCACTGCAGAAATTATAATAACGACAGTTCCAAGCACCGCAGTATAGTAAGCAAAAACTTTGAATCTGTCGGTCTTTACAAGCCAGGACACCATTTTAATGGCGCAGATACCTACAATTGCCGAGACGATGAATCCGATTATGTATGCGCCTGGCTGAAAGGTCAGACCCGTCTCAACGGCTTCCTTTACTTCCAGCAGGCAGCCGCCGAGTATGGCGGGTATTCCCAGTATGAATGAATACTTCACAGCGGTCTCCCTTGTAAAGCCTGAGAATATACCGCTTGCAATAGTCGAACCTGATCTTGAAACTCCCGGCAGCAGGGCGATACCCTGGAAAAATCCCACTGTAACTGCGTCTCTGCCGTTTATGTCGCCGGCGGTCTTTTTGCCTTTTTTGCACTTGTCAGAAAGCATCAGGATCGCTGCGGTATAGAGGAAGCAGATTCCCTCAGCAAAGATGGAAGCGTCCTCGGAAAAACTTTCAAAAAAGCCTTTGAAAATAAAGAACGGCAGCAGCATAGCGGTGGAAATTATCAACATTATTATCATGTTCCGTTCAGGGGTGCGGTTTTTTATGGAAAAGTTCCCGGTAAAAATATCCTTTATCATCACGCCGAGTTCCTTTATCAGATCCCATATGGTCTTTCTGAAAGCCACAAAAACCGCCACAAGAGTACCAAGATGCAGAATTGCCGAAAACGTCAGCGCACCCTCGCCGCTGTTTCCTGTAAAATGTTGAAAAAGCGAAAGATGTCCTGAGCTTGACACAGGGAGAAATTCCGTCAGTCCTTGTATTATCGCCTGAAAGATCGCTTCTAAAATACTCATATCATGTCAGCCTTTCTGTAATGTCAAAATCGTCAAAATTGTAAAAAATATTTATCAAATGCCGCCGGTATTATTTTTCGGGCGGTTATTAATATTATGTCCGTTGCTGAGAGTTATTCCCGATCTGCCAAGATAAAAGTACGGGTCTGTGGAGAATGCTTCCTCAGATACCGATGAAGCGGAACCGTTATTTGGGTAAACTTCCCCAAAGACTTCATACAGGTCGATTATCGTCTGGAACATTTTCCTTACCCTCCGTTCCCTCTGTTTTCTCATTTTGCTCATTGCCGTTGTTTTCGATCATTTCATACAGACATTCTATAGCGTCGCTCAGTCCGCCGAGCCTGTCAATAAGACCCTCTTTTACGGCTGACTCTCCGTCAAGGACCGTTCCCACATCCATGACCAGTTCGCCGGTCTGCATCATCAGCTCTTTGAACCTTTCAGGGCTAATACCCGAATTATCTGTTACGAACCTGACAATGCGTTCCTGCATCTTATCAAAGTAAGACAGCGTCTGTGGAACGCCCAGCACCAGACCATTCATTCTCACCGGGTGGATAGTCATAGTTGCAGACGGCACGATAAATGACCTTTTTGCGCTGACCGCCATGGGAACTCCTATAGAATGGCCGCCTCCCACCACCAGTGAAACTGTAGGGGTCTTCATACCGGCGACCAGTTCTGCAATAGCAAGTCCGGCTTCCACATCTCCCCCGACTGTATTCAATATCATCACCAGACCTTCTATAGACCTGTCCTGTTCTATCGCAACAAGAGCCGGTATGATATGTTCATACTTGGTAGTTTTGTTTTGAGGCGGAAGTATATAATGCCCCTCCACCTGCCCGATTATATTCAGGCAGTGAATAAGATGCTTGGCGTTCGGGGTGGCAACTTCCCCGAATTTTTCGATCTGTTCGGCAGCAGTTTCCACATCGTCGGACTTATCATTTTTTTCTTCAGCAGGATCGTTGTTTTCCATAACAGCCTCCTTGAATATATACACATTATCTTCTGTCAGCTATTATGTTTCACAGCGGCAATAATTATTCCCAGGCACAATTATCCATACTAAATAATTATAGCACATTACAGCCGTGCAAGTCAAGAGCGGCAGAGCTTAAATTCCTGTCGCAAAAGGACATTTTTTGCCGCAAAAGTTCTTATTAACAAAAAAGATCGTCAATCAACATGACTGACGATCGCAATATCAGGTGTTTTTATCGACCTGATGAAAAGTTTTAAGATTCCCCGACTTATCATTGCGCTGAAGAAGTATTTTTTCCACCTCCGACCAGTCAAGACCCTGATTTGCGCAAAGCACCATCAGGTGATAGAGCAGGTCGTTAATTTCATTGGCAAGTTCGTTATTATCGCCGTTTTTTGCAGCAATTATCGTCTCCGAAGCTTCTTCCCCGACCTTTTTGCAAATTTTGTCAACGCCCTTGTCAAACAGGTAAGCCGTATAGGAATTTTCCTGAGCCGTGCCTTGCTCGTAAGCGGCTTTTCTCTCCTTGATAACTTCAAATATTTCCTGATAAACCGTCATTTTTGTTCCTCCGAATCATATATTTCATTGAAAAAGCAGCTGTAACTTCCGGTATGGCAGGCAACGCCCGTTTGCTCCACATTGACAAGCAGAGTGTCGTCGTCGCAGTCGCCGTAGATGGATACCACCTTCTGAAGATGTCCCGAAGTTGCCCCCTTGTTCCAGTATTCCTGCCGTGACCTGCTCCAGAACCAGGTGTAGCCCGTTTCAAGGGTACGTTTCAGGCTTTCTTTGTTCATATAAGCAAGCATAAGAACAGTTTTTGTATTGACCTCGTAGCAAATAGCAGGAATAAGCTCCGAC
>CANRLY010000013.1 GCA_947631585.1 uncultured Clostridia bacterium | reverse complement strand
ATATCTCGAAGCCAGAAACGCTCTTTACGGCGACCGCAAGGACAAGCCTGTAACTCTGATGGACATGGCTGTTATCGGCGCAAAGCAGCTTAAAGCTGAGGGAAAACTTACCGATCTTGACGAAAGCGAAGAGATAAACGCCTGCTCGGTCAGGATAAAAGTGGACGTTGACGGCGAAGAGCAGGACTGGCTGCTGATGTTCAAGAACGAGACCCACAATCACCCCACTGAGATAGAGCCTTTCGGAGGTGCAGCGACCTGTCTTGGCGGCGCAATAAGAGACCCGCTCTCCGGACGTTCTTACGTTTATCAGGCTATGAGAGTTACTGGGGCTGCAAATCCGCTAGTTCCGGTGGAGGACACCATCTCCGGCAAGCTTCCCCAGAGAAAGATAACCGTAGGCGCAGCAAACGGATACTCCTCTTACGGAAACCAGATAGGACTTGCCACAGGACACGTCAGCGAGATATATCACCCCGGTTATGTGGCGAAAAGACTGGAAATTGGCGCAGTTATCGGAGCTGCTCCGGCTGAAAACGTAAGGCGTGAGACTCCTGTGCCGGGCGATGTTGTGATACTCTTGGGCGGAAAGACCGGAAGAGACGGCTGCGGCGGAGCGACAGGTTCTTCAAAGTCGCACACGCTGGAATCCCTTGAAAGTTGCGGAGCTGAAGTCCAGAAAGGTAATGCACCAGAAGAAAGAAAACTGCAAAGGCTGTTCAGGAATCCCAGAGTCACCGCAATGATAAAAAGGTGCAACGACTTTGGAGCAGGCGGCGTTTCAGTTGCTATCGGTGAACTTACAGACGGTCTGGAGATAGACCTGGATCTTGTTCCCAAAAAGTATGACGGTCTTGACGGAACGGAGCTTGCCATCTCCGAATCTCAGGAAAGAATGGCTGTAGTCGTTTCAAAAGAGGACGCTGTTGAGTTTATCAGAGAAGCTGACAGAGAGAACCTGGAAGCTACTCAGGTGGCGGTAGTTACCAGTGAGCCAAGGCTTAAAATGAACTGGAACGGCAAAAAGATCGTTGACCTTTCAAGGGAGTTCCTTAACTCCAACGGCGCAGAAAAGCACACCAAAGTAAAGATCGAAAAGCCTATACACACAAACAGGGATATTACCGAAGATTCTCCGGAAGAGTGGGAGTCTATGATAACCAACCTGAACATATGCTCGCAGAAAGGCCTTGTGGAAAGGTTTGATTCCACCATAGGCGCAGGAACTGTTCTTATGCCTTACGGCGGAAAATACCAGAACACGCCTACTCAGGCGATGGCTGCCAAGATACCTGTTCTCAAAGGAGAGACAGACACCGCTTCGATCATGGGCTGGGGATTCGACCCGTTCCTTTCTTCCGGTTCTCCCTATCACGGCGCAATGCAGGCTGTGATACATTCAGTGGCTAAAGTTGTAGCGGCAGGCGGAAAGTATGAGCATTGCTGGCTTACTTTCCAGGAATATTTTGAAAGAACTAAAAACGACCCCGAACGCTGGGGCAAACCTATGGCTGCCCTGCTGGGAGCTTACAAAGCGCAGATAGAATTAGGCTGCGCCGCTATCGGCGGAAAGGATTCTATGTCGGGAACGTTTGAGAACATAGACGTTCCGCCGACGCTGGTATCCTTTGCGGTCTCAACTGCCAAAGCCGGAAAGATAGTTTCTGCGGAATTCAAAAAAGCCGGCTCTAAAGTGATACTTCTGAAACCTGACTATGACAGCAACGGACTTCCTGTATTTGACAGCGTAAAACGCACCTTTGAAAGAGTTGAATCGCTGATAGACGACGGAAAAGTCCTGGCGGCATGGGCGGTCTCTTACAAGGGAATAGCCGAAGCTGTGGCTAAAATGTCTTTCGGAAACAGGATAGGTTTCAGATTTACGGAAGATATCTCTCCCAACGAACTTTACAGGCACTGCTACGGAGCTTTTATACTGGAGCTTGCCGGAGAAGCAGACCCGGAGGACAGAGTTATCGGTGAGACCATCGCTGAATACAGAGTGATGACCAAAAATTACACTGTTGACCTGTTAAAACTGGAAAAGCTCTGGGAGGACAAGCTGGAACCGGTGTTCCCTGCAAAGATAAAGAGGACTTCCGCACCTATAAGAGAGTTCAGCTATATCAGGGAAAAGACGATAGCTCCGGCAATAAAAGCCGCAAGACCTACAGTGTTCATTCCGGTATTCCCCGGAACTAACTGCGAATACGACACTGCAAGAGCTTTTGAAAAGGCAGGCGCAGACCCGGAAATATTCGTTATCAGAAACATGAACGCCAGAGCGATAGAAGAGTCCGTAAGAGCAGTTGAAAGCAAGATCAAACATTCTCAGATAGTCATGCTGCCGGGAGGTTTCAGCGGAGGCGACGAGCCTGACGGAAGCGGAAAATTCATAGTTTCGTTCTTCAGAAACCCACGGCTCACCGACGCTATCCACGATCTTCTCAAAAATCGGGACGGTCTTATGCTTGGTATCTGCAACGGATTCCAGGCGCTTGTAAAGCTGGGACTTGTTCCCTACGGTGAGATAACCGACATGAGGGACGATTCCCCTACGCTGACCTTCAACTCCATACACAGACACCAGTCAAAGATGGTGAACACAAAGATCGCTTCCAACAAGTCGCCGTGGCTGTATAAGTGCAATGTTGGCGACATACACAGCATTGCTATTTCCCACGGTGAGGGAAGATTTATCGCTTCGGAAGCCGAAATAGCGGCGCTTGCAAGGAACGGACAGATCGCCACGCAGTATGTGGACTTTGACGGTTTCCCCACAATGGACATTCACTGTAACCCAAACAGTTCTGTTGACGCCATTGAGGGCATAACTTCCCCTGACGGACGTGTGCTTGGAAAGATGGGTCACTCAGAAAGAAAGGGCGACCAGATCTGCAAGAATGTTCCCGGAGAGAAAGACCAGCTCATATTTGAGAGCGGCGTTGAATACTTTATGTAACAAAGAGCGGCGTTCCTGACGGGACGCCGTTTCTATAATATTTCAGAAAGGGTGATGTATTTGGTTACCGGCATTTGCATTTACATGGCTGTTATCAATTTGATAGCCTTTTGCGCTTTCGGGATTGACAAGCTCAAAGCCAAAATGGACAGGTGGCGTATCCCGGAAAAGACCCTTATCTCCCTGATGGCGGTCGGCGGCTTTATAGGCGGTTTTCTGGCAATGCAGCTATTCCGCCACAAGACGAAACACCCTCAGTTCTACGCTGCCGCACTTATCTCCGCCCTGTTCTGGGGAGGAATACTGTTTGCGATATACAAAAAAATGACATAAAAAGTACCCTGCCGCAGTTTTGAACCGCAGCAGGGTGATTTTTTTAATAATACATAACGACCGGCGTATCCATTTCAACATTATCATAAATATACTTTGCGTCTTTGAGCGTCATATTTATGCAGCCGTGAGAACCGTTGGTCTTATAGATCTGACCGCCAACGTTATTGCCTCTCCACTGGGAGTCGTGCAGTCCGATACCGACGATCGCAACTCTAGTCCAGTATGCGCAGTCGGATTCCCACTGCTCTCCGGCGGAGTTAGACGACTTCATGTGGTAGTTCCTTGCCTTGAACCATACCTTGTAAACGCCGGGAAGGGTCTGTCTGGCGGCAGGCTTCAGCTGACCGGAAACTATTCCGCAGGTGTGCATAAGCTTGCCTTTTTCGTAATACCACAGAGTCTGGGCGGTAAGGTCTATCTCAACGTAAGTGTCGCCGATATCGTCATTAGCGGAGCGTGCCTCTTCCCTTCCGGTAAAGACATACGCTTTAGTGCCGTCCTTATTAGTAGTATAATAGTACACCGGGTCGGTGGTTACCGATTCGCCTTTTTCAATGAGTTTTACCAGCAGATCGGTAGTCTCGTCCTGATATATCCACCAGCCGTATTTAGCGTCATCGCTGGTAGGAACGACAATATCTCCCTGAAGTGTGGCGTGGAACTTTCTTTCGGTGTTGTAGGTGTCGTACTTTTTGGAAAGTTCCTCAACATAACCCATGACCTTATTACGGTCAACGGTATATGTTCCGTCATCTTTGAAAGTTACCCACTTGGCAAAATCTGTGCCTTTCAGGACTTCCTGAGTATAGTCAAAATCAATGGTTATCTTGATATCGGCAACGGAATTCATGCTGTCAAGCTTATCCTGGAGGTCCTCAGAAGTGACATTAGCCGTAAGGTAAGCGCCGGAATCCAACACTTTTACATCAGTTTCGGACTTTTCAAGTCTGTCCTTGACATAAGCCCACAGCTTATCGGTATCAAGCTTTTCTCC
Source organism: uncultured Clostridia bacterium (assembly GCA_947631585.1). GTDB lineage: Bacteria > Bacillota > Clostridia > Oscillospirales > Ruminococcaceae > JAAZZIT01. The sequence continues at coordinate 13,375 of CANRLY010000013.1, read as the reverse complement.
GGGAGCTTCCGGCACGATGGCAAAGCCCTCGTCTGTAGAAGTGATATAAGCGTCGGTTGGTTCGGTATCGCCCCAGTCGATCTTATTTATTTCTTCTTTCAGTTTATCCGAATCAAACTCAGCCTCAGGTTCTTCCATTTTATAGTTTGTAACGTTAAAAAGCGACATAAACCACAGAGCGGTGTCCTTTTTATCCAGAAGTCCCTGGACTTTTTCATCGGTATCAAGCTTATAGTCGATACTGCTCAGAGGAATTTTGACGTTATTGCCGTCCTGCTTGATTATAGTGATCTCGGTAGGAGCGCTGTCGTCGGTCATCATATCAGTTACCTGAGCCGCAGTCATCATGCTGACGTCCTGACCGTTCACCGTTGTATTTGGCAGGAACTTTCCGTTAGTCACGACCAGTCCGCCGATATAAAACGCAATAGCGGCAATTATCAGAAATCCGCCTAGAAATCCGAACACCAACGCAAGAATACTTCCCGCTGAACTTTTGTTTTTCTTCTTTTTGCGCTTTTTGTCGGAAGTTTTCTTGCTTTCAGATTTTTTAGTCTGCCCCGACGCCTTTTCTGATTTGCTCTTTTTGGCAGTTCTTGACGAAATATCCTGAGTTCTGACATAAGTTCCATCTTCCTCTTCGTCAAGGGCGATAGAAAGATTATTGGCTATCATTTTTGCCATTTCCGCCTTAGTCATTTTCTTTTCTTCAGGCTTTTCAGTCTGACTTCTGTCTGTTCCCGTATCGGTCTCTGCATTTATTTCCGAAGGCGGCGCAGACTTCTCCTCAGTTTCGTAAGTTGCTGCAGTTGAACCAGTTGAGCCAAGCTTGACGTCAAGATCGCTCAGACCGCTTCTATCTTCCGGTCCTGAGCTTTCAGGGTCGGGGGTTCCGCCCTGAGATGAAGGCTTATTGATAAGCTCGTCAAGGTCAATGTTGTTACTCATAGTAAGATCCTTTCATTTGTTCTGAACCGTTTGAGCTGCCATAAATATCCAATAGCAACATCGGCAGCTTAATTCATACAAAGTTATTATAACACATCATTTTACATTTTGCAACAAAAAAAATCAATTTACAGCAATTTTCTTTTTTTCATGCGATTTTGCAACAGAACTCACAGTTCTTTCTGATATGCCGCAAGGATCTCGCCTATGTAAGCGGTATGGAAGTCGCCGGTCGGGTAGTTGAGTTTTGCGACCGTCTCGTCAGAAAAGCAATCGGCTTTCATATCCTGGACGTACAGTTTTTTGCAAACGAGAGTCAGCTGTGCCTGTTCAAATGTCACGCTGCCGTCTATTCCCACAGGGATCAGACCTGTTTCGTCAGCCTTGTTGCAGTCTCTGCCGCTGTGAGAGCCGCAGAATTTCAAAGCGTCTCTCATTTCTTCGCCATAAAAGCTAAGTGTGAACAATTCTTCCCTGTCGATAAATTCTTTTGTATACCTTTGGGGTCTTATCACAGTGACAGCGCAGTTTTTTCCCCACATAACGCCGGAAAATCCCCAGCTTGCGGTCATGGTATTATAGCTGTCAGGAGTTCCTGCCGTAACAAGCATCCATTTGCTTCCGATCATTTCAAACGGGTCAAATCCCAATTCTGCAATGTCGATCTTCTTAAAGTTCATAATTATTACCTCCGGTATAAATTTTGACATTACTATTATATAACCTTGCCAAAGAAATTTCAAGTACATTTTGTCGCAGGCGGCTTCACCTGGATAATCACCCATCAGCGGCAAGGCACATATATTATAAATATCAGAAATACGGAGGTTTTGCCTTTATGGATAAAAATACAAAATTCCTTGTCGCAGGCGGCGACCTGAGACAGATATCTTGCCGGATACCTTTCTGAAAAGTACACTGCCGTTACTGCCGCTTTGGGAGAAGGAAGTGTTCCGCTTTCCCAGATAAGAAACGCAGACGTTCTCGTACTGCCGATTATCGTCACCAATGACGGCGTCCACCTGAACGCTCCTTTTTCAGAAAGTGATATCACCTTGCTTTCGCTGACGCAATGCCTCAAAGAAAATGCCATCGTTGTCGGCGGTCACATAACTCCTGAGATCGCCGGCATTTTCAAACAGGGCGGCTTCAGGACTTTTGACTATTTCACTCGTGAAGAGCTTATTGTCAAAAACTGTATCCCCACCGCTGAAGGTGCGCTTCAGATAGCTATGGAAGAACTTGCGGTGACTATCAGGGGACTGAATGTTCTTGTTTTGGGTTACGGAAGAGTCGGCAGAACAACAGCAAGGCTGTTTTCGTCTGTAGGGGCAAACGTCAGCGGCGCAGCAAGGAAGTTTTCAGATCTTGCTTGGTGCAGAGCCGACGGTATAGAGCCTATCCACACTAATGACGCTCTTAACGACCTGAGCCGTTATGATCTGATAATCAACACCGTGCCGTCTAAGATACTTGACAGGTCCAGACTTATGACCGTTTCAAAAGACGCTCTTTTGATAGATCTTGCCTCAAAACCGGGCGGAGTAGATTTTGACGCCGCCGGAGAGCTTGGTCTTAAAGTTATCTGGGCATTGTCTCTTCCGCTGAACGCAAAAAAGCAAAACCGCAGTTATGCCACGGTCTTGCTTTTACTTTCAGATAATCACTTCTTATAGATGGTCTCTGCCAATATTTTCTTATTCAAATCAAAATCTACAACGATAATAGACCCGTCTGATGATGAGCTTCCATAATCCCAGCTGTCGCCCTTTTCGCCGTAAGGTATCCTCTGGCTTACCTGATCATATTTCAGCACAGACGGCAGGGACGCCATGAGTTTCATGATCTTTTTCTTTTCCATATTAGTGGTTATATTTGGCAGGATCTTTTCTGCAAGATCGTCAAGTTCCTTAACATTCATAGATCTTGCCTTTTCAGAAATAAGACCTATCACCTGCCGCTGGCGGTCTGTTCTGGAAAAGTCATCGCCTACGCCTTTTCTTATCCTGGAAAACGCCAGAGCCTGATTGCCGTTCATATGGTAGTTTCCGGACTCATATATATAATCTGTACCGTATTCATTTCCAAAAATATCATTCTGTTCAGCCATTGGGGGCTGCATGGCTTTTGCTTCTGCATCGGTAACTGTTATATCCAGTCCGCCGACAGCGTCTATGATAGATGCAAAAGCGGCAAAATCCACTGTTGCATAATAGTCTATCTCCACCCCGAAATTATATTCCAGCGTATCCATGAGCAGTTCAGGTCCGCCGTGGGAATGAGCCCAGTTCAGCTTATGCCAGGTCTCCTGGTCCTGACCAGGTATCTGAACGTACATATCTCTCATGAACGAAGTCATGATTATTTCATTGTTGGCATTATCCATTGAAACAAGTATCATCGAGTCAGACAATCCATAGCTATTTCCGCTGCGGACGTCAGAACCTATAAGCAGTACATTAGTTACTTCCTTATCAGAAATAACGTTCTGTATATCCAGCCTGTCCTTAGTAGGAACATAGTTAAAAAGCCCTGCGTACTTATCCATCAGCATAAACACTATCACAACTGCAAGTATCAGCAGCAGTATCAGTGCAATGATAACTTTCGGCAGGATCTTTTTCTTTTTCCTGACTTCGGTATCTTCGTATTCATTATCCATATGGTGACTGTCCTTTTTCTTTTGTTTTACTTTATTTTCTGTTGTTTTTCCTTTTTTATGAGCGGCAGGACTTACACTTTCACTGTGAGACACCGGTCTCACCTGAGCGGAGGCAGTCCGCTTGCTCTTGCCGCCTGAGCGTTCGCCTTTTTCCCTGCCCTGACTGCTTTTTCTGCTTTTGGTCTTTTCGGCAGCCGTAAGATTAGACCCGAAATTCTCCCTGAGAGTGCGGATAAACTCTTCGTCAAAGTCGTCGGGCTGGGGTCTTTTGGCAGTTTTCACCGGCGGTTCGGAGCTGTCCGGCATCATTTCTTCGCTGTCATACCAAAGTTCATCTTCCGAAACATACTGCTGGGAGTCCTCACTATAAAATTCAGGTTCGGATTTGGAATAGTCGATATGTACGTCAAACTTATCGGGAGACTTTTTCTGTCCGGAAGAAGTATTCCCTTTTATTTTGACGACTTTTACCTTGGATACTGCGGACTTTTTTCTGTTTATAGAATCCGCAATAAGATCTTCCAGAGATCTATCGTCATTATACGCCATGGTTGTTCCTTTCATTCAAAACGATCTTAAAACAATAAATACATTTTTATTATACATTATTACCCGGGAAATGTCAATTGCTATTTAAAGAGGTGAGCAAACACGTTAGCCATTTACGCAAGGCAGTCGGCGGACAGAGCCGACTCCATCAGCATCGAGACCCAGACGGAGTTATGTCTCAGATTTGCGGGAGGAGAGCAGACCGAAGTGTTTTCAGACAGGGGTTTCAGCGGCGCAAATACCCACAGGCCGGATTTCATGAAGATGATAGACAAATGCCGGCAAGGAAAATTCCGTGGGGTGCTGACTTACAAGCTTGACAGGATAAGCAGGTCGCTTCTGGATTTTGTTTTGCTGCTGGAGGAGCTGGACAAGTCGGGGGTGGAGCTTATCTCCTGCACGGAAAGCTTTTCCAGCAAAAGCGAAATGGGCGTGATGATAATGAAGCTGCTTATTATGTTTGCAGAAATGGAAAGAAAAAACATCAAGAGCAGAGTCCGTGACAATTACTATTCACGAGGCGAAAAAGGCTTCTACCTTGGGGGATATCCACCGTTCGGGTACAAGAAGATACCTGTAACATTATACGGCAAGGCAACATCGGGTTACATGATATCAGAAGAGGAAAGCTTGCAGGTATGCAGAATGTTCAGCGATTTTGCATACGGAAAAGCCGGCGTTTCCGGGATATGCTCTCAGCTCAATCTCAGCGGTTCCAGGACGGTCAACGGCTGTTTCTGGAGTCCTTCAACTGTAAGCAGGCTGTTGAAAAATCCATTTTATGCCAAAGCTGACTGGAGAATGTACAGATTTTTTCAAGAGGAAGGGCTGATAATAACTTCAGCTCTTGAAGATTTTGACGGTGAGCATGGCTGCATATGTTACGGAAAAAGCAGTTCGGGACTGACCGGCAAACACCTGACGGTAGGTCGGCACACCGGATTGATACCCTCCGAGATCTGGCTGGCAGTGTGGGAAAAATTCCAAAGAAACCGTAATTATTCTTTTGAAAGCAAAACCAGGAGCTACCTTTCGGGGATAGCTGTCTGCAAGCAGTGCGGCGGCAAGTTGTCAGTCACAAGCGCAAAAGGCATTACCTACCTTTACTGCCGGAAGAAAAAGGTCAGCGGCTGCAAAGGCGGTCATTCCCTGCGAAGCGACATCGCCGAAGAAATATGCAGCAAGGTCATAACAAGTCGGCTGCGTGAACTGGCAAAATTACGAAAAAAGCAGGAAACTTCCCCGCTGGAAAACCAGCTGCGTTCTCAGCTTGTGCAGGTAAGCGCAAAGATAAACGAGTTAAAAGAAAAGATAAAGGACGTTTCGGTGGTAACGGCGGAGGTTTTTGACAAGGCAATTTGCGAGCTTGCCGACAAAAAATTAACAATTGCTAAAAAGATAAAGAAAATTGTTGATAACAGCGGCGAACTATGTTACACTGAATTAAGCCGGACAGCTGACGATTGGGATAAACTTTCAAACCCGAACAAGCGTCTTATTGCATCGGAAATACTGGAAACCTGTGTTATTTCCGATGAGGAGGTGGAGATCCGGCTGAAATAGGAGGATAACATGATAAAAGCTGTTATATTTGACATGGACGGTCTGATACTGGACACCGAAAAGCTGCTTATGCAGTTTTGGAAAGAAGCCGCTGCGTTATACGGATTCGAGGTCAAAACCGAACATATCCTTGGGATACGCAGTCTGTCGCCGAAATTAGCAGAGCCTAAGCTCAAAGGCATTTTCGGGGAGGAGTTCGACTACAAAACTATCCGTGCAAAACGGCGTGAACTGATGGAAAATTACATTGCCGAAAACGGTGTGGAAAAGAAGCCCGGTCTGGACAAACTGCTTACCTATCTTAAAGAAAAAGGTTATCTCACGGCGGTGGCAACTTCCACTGACATGAGCCGAACAACTCAATATCTTAACATGGCAGGAGTGCTTGGGTGTTTTGACAAGATCGTATGTGCGCCAAACGTCAAAAACGGCAAGCCGGAGCCTGACATTTACATAAAAGCTGCGGCAGAACTGGGGCTCCCAGCCGGTGAGTGTCTGGCGCTTGAGGATTCCCCGAACGGGATAATTTCAGCCTACCGTGCAGGGTGTATGCCGGTGATGATACCAGATCTTTCAGAGCCGGACGAGGAGTTATTGAAATTATGCGCCGCAAGGCTTGACGACCTGGGGCAAGTTATTGATCTTCTTGAGAAATTATAACAAAAAAAGCGTGCCGACAAACGACACGCTTAATTTTTTGCAAGTATTGAAACTTATTAGCCTTTAACGCTTCCCAGTGCAATACCACGAATAATGAACTTGGACAGGAACAGGTAAACCAAAGCAACAGGAAGAATTGAGATTCCGATAGCCATGTAAACCGAACCCATATCAAATACTGAGTAATCCGCACTACGAATGATATTGATAACGATAGGAAGTGTTCTCTTATTCTTATCAGAAAGAATAAGTCCAGGAATGAAGAAGTTGTTCCAGCTGGAAACGAATGTGAATATTGCCTGAACTGCGATCGCTGGCTTCATTATAGGAAGTATCAACGAATTGAACGTTCGGAATTCACCGCTTCCGTCTATTCGTGCCGCTTCGACTATGTCTAGTGGCAACGAACTTTCCATATACTGCTTCATAAAGAAGAACGTTGCAGGAGCAGCAATAGAAGGAACAATAAGAGGAATAAAGTTGTCAATAAGCTTCCAGCTAGTCATTAACCTTACAAAACCAAGTGCAGAAACCTGAGTAGGAACCATCATGATCATAAGTATGAAAGTGAAAACTGGTTTTCTGAGCTTGAAGTCATAAACATGGATAGCATAAGCCGTAAGAGCTGAAAAATATGTTGAAAGCAGCGCCGAAAGAGCAGAAACAATAAGGCTGTTTTTAAGGGAGTTCAACATTTTCCAGTCTTGGTTATTAATAACTGATTTGAAGTTATCGATCAACTTACCTTCCGGTAAGACAGAGAAGCCTTTCTGAATATGGCTATGCTCTCTTGTCATGTTAATGATAAGAATGTAGAAAGGAATCAATGAAATAACCGCTACCAATGTGAGAACAACATAGCAAATTATTCTTCTGATCAAGAGGGTCGTGGAGTTACTTTTTGCTCCAACCGCATCAATTGGTGCTGCCATTATTTATTTCCCCCTTTCTTCTTTTTAGCCTTAGGATCTCTTTCCTGTACAAAGAAGAATACGAGCATACTGAGCACGCCTGCGATAATAAACAGTATTACTGAAAGCGCACCAGCCATACCATAGTTCTTGCTGAACAGGTGCTTCTGGAGGTACATTACCAGAGTCATGGACGTTCTGTTTACGTTTTCACCGTTCTTGGTGATGATCTGAGGAACGTCGTACATCTGGAGACCACCGATAAGCGATGTGATGAGTACATAAAGGAGTATAGGCCTGATAAGCGGAATAGTGATCTTCCAGAAAGTCTGGGTAGGATTAGCTCCGTCTATCTGGGCAGATTCATAAAGTGAAGTGTCTATACCGTTGATAGCCGCCATCAGCATAATGGTGGTATTTCCGTACCACATAAGGAAGTTGATGATCGCTATAACGCTTCTCTGAGTCCATACGTTGTCAAAGTATCTTATAGGCTCAGCCGCACCGGTTATTTTCATATAGATGTCGTTGATAGGACCGTTCGGAGAAAACAGGGTGAAGAAAAGCATACCCATTGCAGCTGCCATTATAACGTTTGGCAGATAGAAAATAACTTTGTAAGCGCCAGTCTTGAGTTTAAGTCTCAGGTCTGTGAACCACGATGCAAAAAGCAGTGAGAAGAAGATCTGAGGGATAAAGCCAAGGAGCCAGAGCACGAAGGTATTACCCAAATATTTTGACAATTCTGTATCAGGGGAAAATAGGGTCGAGTAGTTATCCATGCCGACCCAATTAGGACCGATCTGCATATATCCCTGAGCTATGTAATTCTCAAAAAACGAGTTATAGAACGTGGATACAAGCGGAACAAGATTGAAAATAATAAATACGACAAAGAATGGAATTATGAAAATATAACCCCATTTTGCGTAACTGATAGATTTACGTTTAACCATCATATCACCCTTTACACCAAAGCTGTATCCTTTCAATAATATTATTTGATTATGAAAAACCGGGAACGGGTACACACCCGCCCCGATCTTCCATCAATTATCAAATTGTACTATTATTTACCGGGTTTCTTCAGTTCAGGATACTTCTCAATAGCAGACTTGTAGAAGTTGTCAAATGCGGTATCCTTGTCAACCTTTCCGGTGAAGTAGTCCTTCATAGCAGACTGGAAGGATTCGTTAAGACCCTGGTCATAAGGACCAACCTTGGAGAAGTCGATCTTAGGAGCGGCTTCAGCAAAGAGAGCGATGTGGTTCTGACCGCCGAGGAATTCAGACTTGAAGTCTGTGGAAGCATACTCTTCCATACCGGACTTAGTATTGGTATAGTCCTGAGTTCCCTTGGTGATGTCAAGAAGGATATCCTTGTTGCAGGTAAGCTGCTTCATGATGTCAGCAACCTTATCCTTGTTGTCGCATCCAGCGGAAGCAACCATCCAAGTACCGCCCCAGAAGTAAGCCTGAGGACCTGCGCAAACGGCGTATTTACCATACAGACCGTCTTTCTGACCCTTGTTGTCTTCAGCGTTTCCAGCGAGGGTGAAGTCAATGCCCCAAGTGGAGTAGAAGAATCCGAATACTTTACCCTTAGATCCCTGGTCGGCATTCCATTCGGGAGCCCACAGAGAAGTCTTGTTGTTGTAGCCCTTGTCGGTAAATTCCTTAGTCTGGTCAACCCATTTCAGGAGGTTATCGTCGATAACGATCTCGCTGTTTGCGTTAACCCAAGGATAAGTAACGTTGTTGGAGAATACACGGTAAGAATCGTCGTAACCAGAGAGCATGAAGTAGCCAGCCTCTTTCAGCTTAGCAGCTGCTGCATTAAACTTATCCCAGTCAGCGAGTTCAGCCTGGATCTTTTCAGGATCATCGGTTCCGAATACATCCTTAGCGATGTCTCTTCTGTAAGCAAAAAGTCCAGGAGTTGCCTGCCAAGAAACAGCCTGAAGGGTGCCGTTAGCGTCAGAACCTGCAACCTTAGTATATTCATACTGGTCAGCGGTATCTGAATCGGTAAGTCCAACTTCAGCAACAGACATGGTGTAAGGTCCGTTGAGGTACTTCATAGCGTAGTCAGCTTCTACGAGGAACATATCGATCTTCATATCGCTGTCAGCCTGATTCTTCAGATCTTCGTCGAGCTTGTTCTGATACTGGTTATCGGTGTTAGGAGTGGTTACCCAAACGATCTCAGTACCGTCCTTGAGGTATTCGTGTTCGCCAACCTTACGAGCGCCCTGAGAACCGTCCTCGTTAACTTCGAATTCAGAAGCTTCCTTGTCGTACTCAGGATAGTAACATCTAAGTCTCTCCTTGAACTCCTCGTTCCAAGTGTAGATCCTTATCTGTTTCTTGGACTCTTCGCTTCCCTCAGTGTTCTGTTTCTGAGTTTCAGCCTTAGTCGGCTTGAATGCGCCAGCTTCAGCGGCTTTTTTGTTTGCTTCTTCATTAAAGCCCTTGTAGCTGGTATCGCCGTTGCCTCCGCTGTCTTTCTTGCTACAAGCAGCCAGTGCAGAACCAGCCATCAGAACAGCAAGAGAACCAGCGAGAACTCTTTTAAGTTTGGTCATGATTTTTTCCTCCTCATAAGAATGAATGCATTATATGTTATTTTAATTAATGCCTCAGATAATTTCAGCCACCGAGTTGCCCTCGATAAGCTCACCGCTTATATTGATGACCTCTTTAAAGGTCGTCTGCGGGTTTTCGATAAGTTCTATCAGCCGTCTTGCCGCCACCCGACCGATACTTTCAGTATCCTGCCGGTAAGTGGTAAGCTTCGGCGAAAGGAACTGCGAATAAGAGATGCCGTCGTATCCCACCATGGAGATATCCCTGCCAACTTCAAGACCCAGGTCGTGCGCTGCATTATATGCGCCGATGGCAGAGTAGTCATCAGGCAGGAAAATGCAGGTCGGCTTTTTTCTTGATCTCAGCAGCTGGACCGTATATTTATATGTAAGGTCAGGATTATGGTAATCGCCGGAGATAACAAATTCCGGATCAATTTCGAGTCCCTTGCTCCTGCCTGCTTTATAGAAACCTGTCAGCCTTTTTTCAGCAACGGCAGATTTATTGCCTTGGATAAACGCCAGATCTTTATGACCTTTGCCGCAAACGTGTTCCACCAGAGCGGTCACGCCGGCGAAGTTATCAGAGAGCACCGCAGTGGTGCAATCAAAGATATGGTCGATAGTGACCACCGGGATATCGCCGTTCACGACTTCATAGACATCGGGATCGGTGAAATCGGTACAAGCGATTATCACGCCGTCAACATTGCGGTACTTGCAATGTTCGTAAGTAGTCATTTTCCTTACGCCGAGCCCTTTATTTATAAATGTTATATCGTAACCTGAATTTTCAGCCTCTGTTTTGAAGCTGTTGAGTATCTTTGCAAAAAATTCGTGTGTCAGACCGCTGTCCGCCGCATCGAGAAACATAACGCCCAAGTTATAGGTCCTTTTGGTTTTCAGAGCCCTAGCCTGAGAATTCGGGAAATAACCCATGTCCCTTGCGACCTTCAATAACTTTTCTTTTGTGGCAGCGCTTACGTCCTTATGGTCATTCAGCGCCTTGCTGACAGTTGCGACTGAAACTCCGCAGCGGGCGGAAATATCCTTCAGTGAGACCAAGCACAACTTCCGCCTTTCGTAAACAGATTCATTTCAAACGTTTTACGTTAATAAAAATATACAATATCTTTCGTAAAATATCAAGCGTTTTAGTTCAAAATCATTCATTTGTAATTAATTATGGCATTTTAAACATATCAAACGCCTGATTTTTATACATTTTGCCCACAAATTTATCACAATTGTAACCGAATTGTAACCGCAAGCCAGGCTGTCTGCACAAAATTCCAGATTCCTGAAAATGTAAACAATACATTTTTCTGAAACTCAAACAGGCAATTTTGCTTTGTTCTGCTTGCTGCGATATGTTATAATTATAGCTTATCAATATGAACAAATTTAGTATCTTTTTATTGCAGTATATGTATTTGTGGTTATAATGACCAAAAGTCAGCGTCTGCAAATATCAAATATTTTACACATACGCTAGTGTTCCGTCAGCGGCAGAATTTTTGAGATCTTCCCTGCGGAAGTTGTCCTTACAGCGCAAATATTTGCTTAAACGTTTTCGGTGGTTTTGCAGAATTGCCTTCCCTCCGGGGAAAGTCGCCCCGATAACTGCCGGTCGGCTGATCGGCGAAACGGTCCTTAACATTTTATCGGAAGAGATCTGATACAGACGGCTCAGAAAGGAATGATCTTACTTATGGAGAACCTGAAAGGTCTCAGAGTGGGATTCGGCGTGTGCGGTTCTTTCTGCACGTTCAAAAGGGCTTTTGCCGCTGCCGGAAAACTTGCGGAGCTGGGCTGCGAAGTTATCCCAATAATGTCTTTCAACTCCGCTTCTATCGACAGTCGGTTCGGCACAGCAGCCGAGCATATTGCCGAGCTTGAAAACATCTGCGGCAGAAAGGTCATCTCTACCATAGAAGCCGCCGAACCTATAGGTCCAAAGAAATTGCTTGACGTGATGTGCGTTGCTCCCTGCACCGGCAACACTTTGGCGAAACTGGCGCTTGGCATTACGGACACGCCGGTCACCATGGCGGTGAAAAGTCACGTCAGGAACTCGCTGCCGGTAGTCATAGCCGTTTCCACAAATGATGCGCTTGCCGCCGCAGCAAAAAACCTCGGTGCGCTTCAGAACTACAGGAACTTTTACTTTGTGCCGTATTCACAGGACGATTTTGAGAAAAAGCCGTTTTCTATGGTCGCACATTTCGAGCTTATCCCTCAGACTATTTCAATGGCAGTAAAAGGAAAACAATTCCAGCCAATGCTTCTATACTGAATCTTTGCCGCAGATGAACTTTCTGCGGCTTTTATTTTCTGCATAAACACGTCCGCAGGCGAATATGTTTAAACAAACGGGTCATGTCCGGCGACAGTTACCCGAAAGGACAGATACAATGAAAGGAATGAGCGAAAATGCTTGACATTTTAGACAAGAAGATAACAAACGAAAAGCAGCTGCCGGCTGTTACACAACTGCCTCCGGGACTGACCGACGAGGAAGCGGAAAGGCGTTTCAAAATTAACGGCCCTAACCGTCTCGCCGAAAAGAAAAAGAAGTCGGCGGCAGGGATCTTTGCCGGTCAGTTCAAAGATTTTATGGTAATGATACTGCTTGCGGCAACAGTGATATCTGTCCTGCTGGGGGAAATATACGATGCTCTTGCAATAATTACTATCGTACTGCTGAACGCCATATTAGGGTTTATTCAGGAATTTCGTACAGAGCATACGCTGGAAGCCCTTGAAAAAATGACTGCTCCCACGGCGAAAGTCTGGAGAAGCGGCGTGCTGAAAGTCATATCCGCAGAAAAGGTGGCGGAGGGAGACGTATTTGAAGTTGAAGCCGGCGACCGTATCCCCTGCGACGGCATGATAATTTCCTGCAAAAATTTCAGCTGCGACGAATCTATCCTTACCGGTGAGACTGTTCCTGCGGACAAACGCAGACGTATCAACGAAAACGACTTTGACAGTCTGAATCTGGAGCACATGGCTTACATGGGAACTATCGCCGTAAAAGGCACGGCAAGGTGCGTCTGCACTGCGACCGGTCTGCGCACCCAGATGGGACGTGTTTCAGGAATGTTGGAGGATATCGGCGAGGAGCAGACTCCTTTGCAGAAAAAGCTGGGCGAACTGGGAAAGGCGTTGGGTCTTATCTGCATTGCGGTATGTATCATAGTTTCAGTGGCAGGCATACTCAGGGGCGAACCGGTGTTTCAGATGCTCATGACGGGAATAACCGTTGCCATAGCCGCAATACCGGAGGGCCTCCCCGCCGCAGTGACTATAGCTCTTGCTCTGGCAGTAAGGCGAATGTTAAAGCAAAACGCACTTGTACACAGGCTGCATTCAGTTGAAACGCTGGGCTGCGCAACAGTTATTTGCACCGACAAGACCGGCACTATCACCGAAAATAAAATGACCGTCTGCAAAGCTTTCACTGCCGACAAGGAATATACTTTCAGCGGTTCGGGT
>CANRLY010000012.1 GCA_947631585.1 uncultured Clostridia bacterium | reverse complement strand
ACTCCGGCAAAAGCCAGTTTGTTGATGTTTGTTTTTTTCATGACAAAAACCTCCGTATCATTCTTTCAGAGATACTATTATTCAGCTTATCCGAGAAAGAATGTAAAATAATTTCTCGGTCGGAACTTTATTGTTCCCTCTCACCCCGAAACACGGGTTCCCTCGCTGAACAAAGGCAAAGCCTCAAGGTTTTTGAAAAACTCCGCAAGACGCTCCTCAGGCGGAAAAAATATATGAACGGTCGAATGACCGATTCATTCCTTATTTTTCAGAACAGAAAGTAACTTCCTTACCTTCCAGTATCATGTTAGTAGTCCTGACAGCGCACATTTTGCCGCACATAGAGCAGGTATGTCTTTCCGACGGCGGCGTTTGCTCATAAAAGCGCTGAGCTTTTTCAGGGTCTATCGCCAGGCTGAACATTTCGTCCCAGTCAAGCTTATGCCTTGCGGCAGCCATAGCGTTATCCCTGTCCATCGCATGGGGAACGCCCTTGGCGATATCTGCGGCATGGGCGGCTATCTTACTTGCCATTATACCCTCTTTAACGTCGTCTGCATCGGGAAGTCTCAGGTGTTCGGCAGGAGTGACATAGCACAGGAAATCCGCACCGTTTGCGGCGGCTATAGCTCCTCCTATCGCAGAAGTTATATGGTAGCCGGGGGCGATATCGGTGACTAACGGTCCCAGAACGTAAAACGGCGCATTATGGCACAGTCTCTTCTGGAGCTTCATATTCGCTGCGATCTGATCCATCGGCACATGGCCGGGGCCTTCCACCATGACCTGAACGTCCTTTTCCCACGCCCTGAGAGTAAGGCTGCCCAGCTCGATAAGTTCTGATATCTGACCGGCGTCGGTAGCGTCAGCAAGGCAGCCAGGTCTCAGCGCATCGCCCAGAGAAATAGTCACGTCATACTCCCTGAGTATATCCAGCACATCGTCATAAAACTCAAAGAACGGGTTTTCGTTGCCGGTCATCATCATCCATGCGAACAGCAGCGAACCGCCTCTGGAGACGATATTCATTTTTCTTCCCTCACGCCTGAAAGCCTCTATCGCACGGCGGTTTATCCCGGCGTGTATCGTCATGAAGTCCACGCCTTCCTCCGCATGGGCTCTCACCACTTTAAGAAAGTCCTGAGCGGTTATTTCCAGCAGATCTTTGTCAAGGTAGCCGATAGCGTCATACATAGGCACAGTTCCTATCATAGCCGGAGACTTAGCCACCAGTTCAGTTCTGAACTTATTGGTCTTTCCGTAATTGGAAAGATCCATTATAGCTTCCGCCCCGAACTTGATAGCCATATCGACTTTCTGCATCTCAAGGTCATAGTCTTTAGCGTCCCCTGAGATACCAAGGTTGACGTTTATCTTTGTGCGCAGACCTTTGCCGATACCCTCCGGAGAAAGTGAAGTATGCCTTACGTTAGCCGGTATACAGACTTCTCCCTTAGCCACCAGTTCCATAAGTTCCTGCTCTGAGATATATTCCTTTTTGGAAACAGCTTTCATTTCCGGTGTGACTATACCTTTTTTAGCAGCTTCCATCTGTGTTTTATAAGTTCTTTCAGCCATAGAATTACCTCCGTTCCGTCAATAAAAACAGGGCAGCCTGAGTGAGCCTGCCCTGTGGTCTTGCTTTTGACCCTGCAAACTCCCTTCGCCGGCATTATCCGTATCAGGTATGCGGTCACCCGCTTTAGGGTCGGGGCTGTGCCCCCTCTCAACCCTCCCGACCAGATCGGAACGGCTCCCCTGTTTGACTTATTAATTATACACCTACTGATCGTTCTTGTCAAGCATTAATTGCATTAATTAAACTTTATCCATTTCAGGTCAAGATCGCTTCCCGGCAGGAAGATAAGGCTGACGTTATACCTGCCGTCAAGTTCCGGCAGCCTGAACGTTTGCTCCGTATATTCCTCAGACCGGGCAAATTCGCACAGCACTCTGGTCGGCGTGCCGTTATCAAGCTGGAGATGTATGCTGTTCACCGGCAGCGGAGTTCTGGCGCAGACAGTCAGCGACTCAGGCTTTCTGCCGGAAAAATCAAACTCCCCGAACTCGATACATACGTTGTTGGTTATGCCGGTTATCTCGCCGTTTCCTTTGGTGAACCTGTCGCCGTACACGTTGTCCGCCTGGTCGGCAGGGATAAGCGAAAACTCTTTCAGCTGTCTTTCAAATCTAAAGCCTTTTACCTGGATACCATACTCAGAAGCGATATAAAGGTCATGAATACCGTGAAGCCTTTCAGGCAGTCTGAACGTTTCCTCCTGGTAGGTGAGCCAGACAGGTCTTTTATGGTATTCATATTTTCCAAGGTATCTTCCGCCGTTGTCGGGGTCGCCGTCGTAAAAGCTTATATAGACCGGATCGAGGGTATTTGCAAAGACAGGCAGCGTTACGAAATCAGAGCCGAAGTCGCCGAAGTCCACATTTTCAAATCCTGCGCTGCATAACTTTCCGCCGGGGAACTCCACGCCTTTTTCGATACCGTTTCCCACCCCGTCGGAAGCCTTTGTGAAAAGTCCGCCTGTGACGAACTCATACGGGTCAAAGCAGGTGACTTCAAAGCCGCCGGAGCTGAAAGTCAGTTCGGAGATCACATGATACCTGCTGTCATTATTTTTGCACATAGCTCTCAGGCGGAAGTCGCCGTTGCCCTTTGCCGTAACTATCACGTCTCCGTTTTCCAGACGGCAGTCGGCGATAGGAGACGGAATGTTCCTGAAAGTCATGACCGCAACATCTATGTCGTTGACAGTGTGGTCTGCCGGAAGAAGTTTCATCGAAACTCTCGCCTGCGGTCTTTCGGGGGAAAGCTCCTTGCAGTCGGCGCTGAGCTTTATGGTCCTGACTGGCACTTCGTCCTTTTTGCTCATATCAGATTGCGGCACACGGTAGTCGCAGGAAATGCCCTTTCTCACCGGAGCAGGCAGAGAGGTCACCGTGGTCTGCGCAGCGGTAAGACCTTTTGAGCAGGCGCTTATCCTGATCTCGCCAGCTTCCGTGCAGGAGGCTATCACCGCCATTAGTTTTCCTGAAAACAGTTTTCTGTTACGGCAGCGGTACTGTTCGTAATCGGTGCTGTCTCCGTTGTCAAGACCCATCAGTCTGGCAGGTCCTTCCACATCTACGAACACTCTGTTGTTGGCGTTTTCCACCGGAACGCCGTTTTCGTCCTCCGCCCATATCTCGGCATAGAACACGTCCTCGCCGTTCGCCTTTACAACAGACCTGTTAGTTTTTATGCGAAGAACAGCCGCATCGCCAAACGTCTTTTTAACGTCTCTTGCGATAACTGCTCCGCTCTCATCGTAAGCCACAGCTTCCAGCGTGCCGTCATGGTAAGGTATCCTGTAGTCGGCAAGCAGTTGTTTTCCGTGCTTGTGGTCTATATCAAAAGCTCCCTGGGACGCTCCGTCCAGGAAAAGTTCCACCCTTGGGGCGTTGGAGCATATGCGGACGTCTATCATCTCACCCTCGTTAAAGCTCCAATAAGGGAAAAGATGCACGAACGGGTCTTTCTTATAGTCGGTCCATTCGGCTTTGAAAATATAAAAACTATCCTTTTCAAATCCGGCGGTATCTATCTGTCCGAAGTAGCTGTTTTTCGTGTGGTAAGGGGTAGGTTCGCCTATATAGTCAAAGCCTGTCCAGATAAACTGTCCGGCGCAGAAATCAGCGTCTCTGTCGTCGATTATACACGCCTCGGTATTTTTTGCCGCCCAGCCTGTGGTGCAGTTTCCCAAAGAGGAGCACTGTTCGTCGTCGTTTGTAAGCACCGGCATGGAAAGCGGAAAATGGTATATTCCCCTGCTGTGTACCACTGAGGAAGTCTCGCTGCCGTAGATAGCCCAGTCGGGATATTTTTTATGATGCTCGTTATAAAGCCTTTCGGCGTAGTTATATCCGGCGACTTTCAGCAGGTCGGAGCATTTCTGGGCGTTTTCCCACTGCATATAATTTGAGCCGATGGTAACGCAGGCATTGCAGCGGCTGTCGTGTTTTCTCACCAGCGAATAAAGCAACTTCGTGATCTCAAGACCTACAGGCTGGTGGGTATCGTAGATCTCGTTTCCTATGCTCCAGCCTATAACAGACGGGTGGTTGCGGTCACGTCTTATCCAGGAAGCAACGTCCCTGTCCACCCAATCTCTGAAAAACCTTGCATAGTCAAATTCGGTCTTTGGGGTCACCCACATATCAAAGCCCTCTGACAAAATGAGAAAGCCTTTTTCATCGGCAAGTTCCATCAGTTCCACCGACGGCATATTATGGGAAGTCCTGATAGCATTTATGCCCATCTCACGCAGTTTATCCAGCCTGAATTCCAATGCGCTGCGGTTTATCGCCGCACCAAGCGCACCCAGGTCGTGGTGCTCGCAGCATCCGTGTATCTTCAGGTGTCTGCCGTTAAGGAAAAATCCCCTGTCGGCAGTAAATTCCGCCGTCCTGAACCCAAAAACAGTTTCCTCACGGTCGCATGTCTCGCCGTCTTTCACAAGGAACAGTTCCGCCCTGCAAAGTTCAGGGGAAGTTATATCCCACACCGGCGGGTCCTCGATATCCATTTCGCAGCCGCTTACCGCCAGGTCGCAGTCAGCCGTTTTTTCAAGGATAAGTTCTTCCTTATGATAAATTTTCAGCAAAGCGGACATTCCGCCGGTGTCGCCGTCAAATTCCGCCGAAACTGTAAGTTTCCAGCTGCTGCCGCCTGTTTTTGAAGTTGAAACATACAAACTGTCAGAGACGATATTGACCTGCGGTTTTTCCACCAGCCAGACGCTTCTGAATATCCCGGCGCCGGAATACCACCTGGAATTCGGCTCACGGTGGTCCACGCTTACCGTCAGAAGGTTCTCACCCTCCCTGAGCAGCTTGGTTATCTCAAATTCAAATGTCGAGTAGCCGTACTTCCACTCAAACGCCTGCGTTCCGTTCACATAGACCCGACAGTCCATGTAGACCCCTTCAAACCGCAGAAAAGTCCTTTTGCCCTGAGTGAGGTCAGGCGCTGTAAAAGTTTTCCTATACCAACCTCTGGAGGTCTCGTACAGGTCGTTGGTATTATGTATCAGCCAGTCGTGGGGAATATCCACTTTCTCCCAATCAAAGCTGTCAGAATAATCAGTTCCTATCTTCTGCTTAGAAAATTCCCAGCCGTCGCAGAAAAGGATCCTTCTGGTCAATTTCCTCTCCCCCTTTTGAAATTATCCGCCCGAAAGCAGCCGTCAGCATACAGCCCGATATTATCTCCTGCGTATATCATACCACATCAGTCCGGGAAAATCAAGTATGAAGATGAGCTTTGCCCGACCGGCAGGCTTCCAGAAATATCCCCCTCTGAAACGGAAGATCGCTTCAGAGGGGGAATTTAATTATTAAATTAAGTAACGCTTGCCGTTTCATATCCCGACAAAAATGACTGATCGCTCCACAAATAATCCCACTTGCCAAAGCGACCGATCGGGTATATTCCGTTGGACTCAAGCCATTTTATTATACAGGCGGCATTTTGACGAGTATCTTTTCTAAAAATGATATTCCCATATTCAACGGTTCTGAAATCCTTTGCAATTATATCCCTTTCATCGGCAAGGTTCATTTTCTTTAACGCATAAATGCAGTTCTGCATACATACTACCGGGTCAAAAGGCTTGCCATTACTGCTACGATATATCTCAAACTGTATAGACGAACAGCCTTCGGGAACATTTTCTGACGATTTAAGCGAAGGAAGATAAGCTCGTGCAGCAAGAATATCTGTATCATAAATATAAAACCAAATGTCTTTGCAGTTAATAACTTTTTCAAACCCGAATGACACCAGTGCAATACTTGTATATTCAAGGCTTTCTGCATTATTCTTTATTTCCGAAGGGGCATCTTTAATACATTTAATCACAACAGGCAACGGCAGAGATGAAATAAGCTTATCATATTTTATTCGTTCTCCGTTTTTAAAGCTGATCGTTTTATTTGATAGATCAATGTTATCTGCAACATATCCATAATGTATCTTACCGATATTTTCAGCTATGCTTATTATTCCGTCAATATATCCTCGATATCCTCCTATTTCAGGATATCGCATTTCCTTGGCATAATAGGTGTTAGGAGTTTTATCCGTATAACTTCCGTACAAAACTTCTTCAATATTTGGTCTGTAGAATCGGTTTCCGACCCAACATATATCCATTTCTTCTAAGTCTGTACACCAGTATTTTTTGTTATAAGGCTCAAAAAGTTCATCGTATAAATATTGTCCATACTGAAAAAGAAGCCACTGCTTGAAATTTGACGGATCATCATTTTGGTTGCGATTTATAAAGTCTTTTAGCGCATTCACTTTAAATTCAGCCGTCATCGGAAACAGGTTATTCTGTGCCGGATGCTGCAGCCATGTATCTTTAAACCAACTATGAGGCACAGGGTTGTATATGTTCTGCTTAACTTTGAAAAACGCCTCTTTTACAACAGGATCTTCCGTAAAAGACAAGTGCACCGCTTTATCAAAGTAAAATATTCTATCATCGTCCGATTTTACAGAAAATCTTCCGCAAAGGCCTCCTGCATGATCTTCCTTTTCAAATATCTCAAATGAACCATCTCTATAAAATGCGCCTATTCCCGCCATTCCTGCACCGAGTATTACATTCATTCTGTTATTGCTCCTTGACCGTTAAATGTTGTCTGCCATATGATCGTAAGTGATCTTTATACCATCTTCAAAGGTATATGCCGGAAGAAACCCAGTCTGCTCTTTGAGTTTGGAAATATCAAACCATTCTTTGCAATAGGTCAGTCCATCTTCCGGTCTTTCGCCTATGCCCAGTTTACAATTACTTCCTATGGCGGCAGGTATTCTCTTTAAATGTTCACATAGTAGTCTGCAATCACCGCTGCCCAAAAAATAATTACCGGACTGAACATTATTTTCTCCAAGAAGTGCCGCTGCACTTACTAAATCCTCAATATAAATGAAATCATACGGCTGACTACCCTTTGAAAAGACCGGTCTTTCTCCTTTAATTATGTTACCAAGTGCATAACTTATAAGATTTCCCGAACTATCTCCCGGCCCGTAAATATTTGAAAACTGCATCCAGATAAGCTGAAGATCTATCTTCTTGCATAAAACTTCCAGCAGCAAATGCGTAGTTTTCTTACATATACCGTACATCATATTCTGAGAAACATTTTTCAACGTTAGTATTTCATCGGCGATATTTTCAGTAATAGTTCCTGCGCACAAAAACTTTTTGCAGCCTATCGCCTTTGCTGCCTGCGCAGAATCGCAGCTATATTCTGCATTTTTTAACTGCACGGAATAGTCAGAGCGTAATATACCTGCACTTCCAACCCATGCCAGATGATAAAAACATTCAATATCCCTGTCTTTAATTTTTTCCGGCAAACTATTTATATTGCATAAATCGCAATATACGACAGAAATATTTTTAAGCCCATCAAGGCACGCTATATCTTCATTTTCGTCCTTGATAACAGCATACACCTTTTCGCAGGATACTGCAAGCTTCTTCACAAGCCATTTTCCTACAAATCCATTTGCGCCTGTTACAATTGCTTTCATGTTTTAAACATTCTCCTTTTTCATTATTTCGGTATACTGCTTAAAAGTCATTAAATTTTTATCCTTTTCAGATATAATGATCTTATCGATCCCACCAATACTTTCAAATGGCCAATCTACAGCTATTTCCGGATCATTAAACATTATCCCACTGTCTCCCGGTCCGTAAAAGCTCTCAGCACATTTATAACTTACGACTGAATCTTCAAGCACAAGATACCCATGTCCGAAATACTCTGGTATAAGCAAGGAAATATTATTTTGATCAGAAAGTTCAAAAGCAAGGTACTTTCCATATGTTTCCGAATCCACACGCAAATCAACTATAACGTCAAACACCCGTCCTTTTATACAACGGACAAGCTTTGCCTGCTGTTTTTCAAGTTGAAAGTGTATAGCTCGTATTACTCCTTTTTTTGAGACGGTATAAAATACCTCTTTGAGATCGTGATCAATACCATTGGCGCAAAACAGTTCAACATTATAGTCTTTAATGAATGCACCTCTCTCGTCTGTAGCAACAAAAGGTTTAATAAGATACGCTCCGTTTAATGGCAATTTGCAAAACTCAAACTTATTGATCATCTTCTGTTCCCTCCTCGCATAAAGCAGGAAACAGATAACCAAATAATTAAAGTGTTACCCCCCCCCAGGGAATTTTTTACATTTTCCGCCATATAATCGATCATTTCGTCAGTCATACCGGGGTAAACTCCTATCCAAAATGTGTTGTTCAATATAAATTCCGTATTTTCGAGATCTCCCACAACACGGTAAACCTCAGTGCTGCGTATCTGGTCAAAGCATGGGTGCTTGATTAGATTTCCGCTGAACAGTAGACGGGTCTGGACGTTGTGTTCCTCTATGTATCTTGTGACCTTGTTTCTGTCGAGTCCGCTGTCCGGTCTGACCGAGATAAGGAATCCAAACCAAGAAGGACGACTGTTCTCCGCAGGCTCAGGGAGGATAATTTTATTCTGCACTGTCTCTAAAGCCTTTCTCAGCCTGTCCCAGTTGTGACGGCGGCGTTCAATGAAGTTTGGGAATTTCTTGAGCTGCTCAACACCTATTGCCGCCTGCATATCAGTGACTTTAAGGTTGTAACCGAAATGACTGTAGACGTATTTATGGTCATAACCTTTAGGCAGTTCGCCGAACTGCCCATCAAAGCGGTGTCCGCAGAAATTGTCGCGTCCGGACGGGCATATGCAGTCTCGTCCCCAGTCACGGTAAGAAAGGATAAGCCTGTGAAGCAGCGGGTCGTTTGTGTAGACACAGCCGCCCTCGCCCATCGTCATATGATGCGGCGGATAGAAACTGCTTGTGCCGATATCTCCCCATGTGCCGGTAAATTTCGTCACACCGTCAATTGTATATTGTGAGCCAAGAGCATCGCAGTTGTCCTCGACAAGCCAGAGATCATGTTTATCGCAAAAAGCTTTTACCGCTTTAATATCAAACGGATTTCCCAGGGTATGGGCGATCATTACGGCTTTTGTTTTTGGGGATAACGCTTCTTCTAATCTTGTTACATCAATATTATACTGCGGCAGGGTCACATCTACAAAAACAGGCACTGCCCCATACTGTAGAATCGGTGTAACGGTTGTCGGGAAACCGCAGGCAACAGTTATTACCTCGTCGCCTCGCTTTATCTGCCTGTCACCCAGTTCAGGAGCAGTCAGCACCGAAAAAGCTATCAGGTTAGCAGACGAACCACTGTTGACCAGATGAGCATATTTAACGCCTATCCACTCAGCAAATCTTTTTTCAAATTCATCTGAAAATCTGCCGGTAGTAAGCCAGAAATCAAGCATCGCATCGGTCAGGCTCTGCATCTCCTTTTCATCGAAAACACGAGAAGCATAGCTTATTCTGTCTCCCGGTCTGAACGGCTCTTTCTTTTCTTTGAAATCGTGATAATACTCGGCGACAAGAGCTTTGATCTGCTCCCTCGCTTCCGCTTCTGTATTCCAGTTAGACATATTATCCCTCCAAAAACTCATTTATCTCTATGTCCATCTCCGCAGGTATATCCTCACCAGCAAGCCATACTTTATAAAATCTTGTTGTAAATTCCATGCACTGCTCTATACTCCAATGCGGCTTCCAGCCGAACGTGCTTTTCAGCTTAGAGCAGTCAAGCTTTAGGAAATTCGCCTCATGCGGGGCGTTCGCTTCTGCTTTGTTGACCCACTTAGCACCGCTGCCCCAATGCTTACAAAAAAGATCGACAAGATCACCTGTTGTCACGCAGTCGCAGTCATCAGGGCCGACATTGTAAAAGCCTGCGTAACGCTTGTCCTCAAACTGCTTTGCAGCAATTGTCAGGTACACTGCTAACGGCTCTAAAACGTGCTGATAAGGACGGGTCGAATAGGGATTGCGCACAATTATTTCTTCATTTTCCGATACTGCTCTCATGCAGTCGGGAATTATTCTGTCGCTTGCAAAATCTCCTCCGCCGATAACGTTTCCGGCTCGTGCTGTAGACACTGCCACATGACTATCTTTAAAGAAACTGTTTTTGTAACTGTGAGTCACAAGTTCAGAACAGGATTTGGAGTTACTGTATGGGTCGTAGCCATCTAGCGGTTCATTCTCCCGGTAGCCCCAACACCACTCATTGTTTTTATATACCTTGTCGGTCGTTACGTTTAAAACGCTTTTAACGCATGGATTTAAGCGCACACATTCCATGAGGTTGACAGTTCCCATAACGTTTGTTTCATAAGTATACCTGGGATCTTTATAGCTATCACGCACGATAGGCTGCGCAGCAAGATGCAGGACGATCTCAGGTCGTGTTTCTGCGAAAGTCTCTTTCAGCCTCGCAAAATCACGAATATCAGCAATAATGCTTTTCATTTTGTTTTCAAGTCCGGAAAGTTCAAACAAATTCGGGTCAGTCGGAGGTTTCAGGCTGTAGCCTGTAACTATTGCGCCGGCATTTACAAGCATTTTGCAGAGCCAAGTGCCTTTAAATCCGGTGTGACCGGTCACCAGTACACGCTTATTTTTGTAGAACGATATATCCATTTAATCCTCCCAGATCTTCCACGGCGCATGACCTGACGCCCAGAGCTCTTCCAGTTTGTCCTTCTCACGTTTCGTGTCCATGCACTGCCAGAAACCTTTGTGAACATAGCCTGACAGTTGGTTGTCTGCTACAAGTCTGTTCAGCGGTTCACGTTCAAAAATTGAATCATCACCGTCTATATAATCAAAAATTTGAGGTTCAAAGACCATAAAACCGATATTGATAAGATCTCCGTCAAAGTCAGATTTTTCTCTGAAAGCAATGATATTGCCGTCCGACCCGATATCAACAACGCCTTTGCTTTGACCGAAATTATACATGGACATCGTACCGATTTTGCCTTGCTTACGGTGAAATTTCAGAAGTTTGGTAATATCGATATCACCAACAGCATCGCCATATGTAAGCATAAATGTTTCATTACCAATATAGTCCTTGACACGTTTAATACGCCCGCCGGTCATGGTATTGAGTCCTGTATCTACCACAGTTACTTTCCATGGTTCAGTCATTTTATTATGAACTATCATTTCATTGCCATTTGTAAAATCAAATGTTATATCCGAAGTATGGATAAAATAATTTGCGAACCACTCTTTAATGATGTACTGTTTGTACCCTGCGCAGATGATAAATTCGTTTATGCCGTGTGCAGAATAGCCTTTCATTATGTGCCAGAGAATAGGCATTTCGCCGATCTCTATCATCGGCTTGGGTTTTAAGACGGATTCTTCGGAAATGCGTGTCCCGAAACCTCCGGCAAGGAGAACTATTTTCATTGATCTTTCCTCTTTCTTGTTTGGAAAAATTTATTATTTGTCAATGTTTAAATATACAATGCTTTACTTTTGACAGTAAAGGATATAGTAATACAATTGGTTTAGATAACGCAATTTCGGCTTTTATTAAAACATTAATGGGAATATTATTTTTTCTGATTTCCTCCTTTGCTGTTTCTTTTAATTTAGATGAATAATAAAACATTTCGGAACGAGTTATATTTTTTTCTGCTATGTTATAATGATTGCAAATTATTTTATCTGCCATACGACTTTTATATGAATAAGTAGAACAGACCAATTTGCTTAAATAACATCTGCCTACTATTTTTGATTTCATTTTATTGCTAATATCCAATCTGGACAGATGAGCCAAATACAATTTGAATTGAGCGATCTGCTCCTCAGGAAAAAACCAGACTTTTCTTTCCGAATCGCTGAATGCAGATTTACTTTCTTTCATATATTTTTCATCAACACGGACTCTGATCCTCTTATTGTAAAAAGCCGCATTGCCTTTAAGCGCAAGCTCAACCGCCAAAAATTCATGTGGAAAGTTGCGGTACTTGCTACTACATTCTTTGAGATCTACGTCTTTCAAAATATCCATAAGCATTTTGTTGTTAAAGATATAACCCGTTGGATGCAGATCACGGTATCCAAAATGCTTTATTGCATCTGATTTGCTTACAAAAATCTCGTTTTCTCTATCTTGATCATCTTCGCCGCAATAAACCAAAGAAAAATTCTTTTTATTTAAAAAAGCTATCAGATCAGGTATCTTATCTGATATTATAGTTTCTCTGCTCAAAATGACGAATTTATACTTTCCGGATCCGAATTTTAATGACTCCAAAAAGTTAGCAGGTGCTCCTATGTTTTCCCGATTGACTCTTATGTGCAGCCTTGGATCGCTAATACTTCCAAGTTTCTCAATGGTATCGTCCGGCGAGCAATTGTCAGTAACCACAACCTCAATATCATCTCTCGGGCATTTTAATATGCTTTCAACTGTCATAAGAGTTTTTTCTGCCCTGTTGTACGATGGAACACAAAATGTAATAACAATATTATCCATAATTAAACTCCTATTTGCTAGATTTAAATATATTTTTTAATTTATCTCCCTGTAAACGTAAAACAACACAACATAACGAAACATAAATTATAACGCCTAATGCGACTTCAGCCGTCAATTTTAATAAAAGCGAATTTATATTTACATAATCAGCAAAAAGAATTACGCAAATCAACATAACTGATCCGCACAATAAATACGGCAATATTTTTCGGATCATTTTTAAAACTGGCAACTCCTTACAGAGATATATGCCTTCTGTCATACAGATAAAAATGTGCGATATAACACTTCCTATTATAGCGCCGGTCGCGTTCATCTTCGGGATAAGAAGAAAATTAATTATAACGTTTATAACCGCTGCTAAGCTCATTATTACCGCTACGAATTTATCTTTTTTCAAAGGTACCATATACTGCTTTTGCAATACGTTTTCCCATGCCATGAATATAATAATCAGCGCCAGTGAAGAAACAACTAGGTAGCTTCCGGCAAAATCGCTTCCTGAAAACAAAATCACAAAATCTCTTGAAACTGCCATTATACCAAACATACATCCAATGCTACCGATCATAAGCCATTTCATAGACAACACTATGTAGCTGCTTATTTTTGATTTATCTCCCATAGAATGAAAAGCCGCAATTCTCGGCATCATCACCGTACCTACCGTTAATATCAATGTAATTGGCAGATTTACTATTTTCTCCGCATTTTGATAATATCCAAGTTCTCGCATTGTTGAATACTGACCTATCATGAGCTTATCCATCTGCATAAAAATTGTAATACCTATCTGCGGTACAAATACAAGCAAAACTCCCTTAAAATGTTTAAATGACTTTAATACATCAAATCTTTTTAAACTAATGTATTTCCTTGAATATATAAAAAACAAAAGATTCCCTGCAAATGTACTGCCCGAAATAATCAATGCGTAGATCCATATGTCGCTTGGCTTTCTGACAAACAAAAAAATCAGAATTACCGAAACGATCTTGACTTCAATGTTACGCAAGGATATTCTTTTAAAATCCTCAACTCCCTCAAATAGCCATACAATATTTGTAAATGCGCCAAGCACTACAATGTACTGTATTGATGATAAAACGAAATGTTCTTTTGCAAACAAAATAACATATATCCAATACAATATGCTTACAAATGAAGATGTAATGATTTGAAGAAAGTATATCTGCCAAAATGCTTCACACATTTTGTCTCGATCATTTCTATACATCACTATCACTCGTTGACCATATGTATCAAAACCTAACATAGCTAATACAAATACATAATACGCTATCGTATATGTGTAGCTGTATTCTCCCATACCATTGGCGCCAAATACTCTTGAGATATACGGCGTAGTTAGCAAAGGCAGTAGGATGCTCAAGATCTGATAGCTGAATTGATAAATGAAATTCTTTTTTATACTTACCATATAACATTAATCCTATATTCCGAAGTTACATATGTGCAAATCGAACTGCAAAGCGATCTGCTTGTGCAGCTGAAAACATTACATATTTTCAGCAATTTTTTTACACTCTTACATAATATACTGCGTATTTTCCGCACTCAGATGCAGTCAATAATAACCATATATATCGAAATAGAAATGAACTATATACAATTTTGTCGCTTTTCAAGGGGAACTTAATTTCCTTATGTTACGCACGACTTAAATAAGTTTTTCGCTTATTTTGTTTTTACTCTCCATGAATCTAAAATGGCAAATTATTTTTCAATAAGATCTAAAAACCTCTCCAAACACCACATCTGCCATTTTTGATTGCCGGTGAATTTGCTCATATCTATATCCTTGCGAAATTCTGGTCTGTGCGGACCTTGCCATGTCTTGAAATACTCATCTACCGGACGTGGCATTGGTACCTTATTCGGCACGGGGATCTCAGGATATTTCTCAGCAAAAAGTTCCCTGATAAGATACTTCGGCTCACCGTGACGTACTCTGTATAAATCCAATGGATCAGCCATCCTTAGTTTTGCATATGGATCGACATACGGCATCTGTGCAACGCCAAAAGCATTCAGATACGAACTTGAGCTTTCTACCGAAAATACATCGTCCATAAATTTGAGAAAATCAATTTTTTCGCCCTGGCGGTATCTTTCAAACAGATAACTTATATCAGCCGGCTCATTTAGTACCGCTTGGGGATCGGTAAACGTGTATCTGTTTGCAAACTCGTCAAAATCCCAATCCTTTGCAAGGAGCTGATCCATGCCGCCGAAAATAAGGTCGCTGCTTTCACCCACTACCATCATATCAATACCGTCTGCTTTTGCCTGCAAAGCCGCTTCAAGGATCTGCGGTTCAATAGAATGGACAGGTGCGCACTTTACTTTCATCACATCGTCAACATTTTTCTCAACAACGTTCCAATCAATTTCTACATAATGAAGATTCAGACCGTAATATTTTGCATAGTATTCTGCACGTTCAAGTTCTTCTTTTTGAAGTTCACCGCCTAGAAAACGGAAAGTATAAGCATCAGCTCCGCACATATAAGAAGCCAAATTAGCAGAATCCATTCCGCCGCTTAACATTATTCCGAGCTTTTTTTCTTTAAGCCCATCAAAAACTTTCTTTATTGCGGAATCGATCTCTGAAGAGGTTTTAACTAAGGTTTTCTCATTCTCGGGAACAGGCTTGATGTTTGAATGTTTCATGCCATTGTAAAAGTCCATATCGTCCTTTTCTATGTAGCGAAATGCTAAATAGGAACTCATGCAAAAATTCTTATCAACTGACATTTTTATTCCTCCTTATCTCTTACGTCTTTTAAAGCTTGATTGATCTTTGTTGAAGATATTCCTTTTGTGTACGGAAAATAAATTATTTTTATACCTTCTTCTGCAAATTTCTTTTCATACTCCTGCCACTTCTCTGTAGCATACCAGTCGTCTCCAACAAATAGGATCGTCGCCCCTAGCTTTTTGCAAGCTGTAAGCTTGTCCATATCATATTGGGGTACTGCAGCGTCAACATATTTGCAGCTGCGAACGATTTCTATGCGATCCTCAAACGGAATAAACGCCCGCTTGCCTTTGTATGTAACCAAGTCGTCAACAGTGACACCAACAATGAGCTTGTCGCAAAGACCTTTAGCACTTTTCAACAGATTCAGATGACCTATGTGGAACAGGTCATATACGCCTGTTGTATAACCTACAACCATCTTATGCCGCCTCCTTTCGGAAGACAACATAGGAGCTTACCTTATAGTTGTACCCCCCCCCGGGGAAATTTTGAGTCAGGTCGTTTTTGATTTGTGTAGTGCTGATCTCAGGCGTTCTCGGCAGATATACAACGTCAACTCCATCGTCTTTAAGAAAGTCAAATTTACCCGCCCAATCATCGCCTATGACAAAAGCATCCACATGATATTCACGAACATCGGAGCGCTTTTGTTCCCAACAAGTTTCGGGTATCACAAGGTCGACATATCTTACAGCCTCCAAAAGTGCTTTGCGCTGTTCATAGGTAAAATAGCACTTCTTGTGCTTTTCGTTCCAGTTGAACTTGTCCGTTGAAAGTGCAACTATAAGATAGTCGCCAAGTTCCTTAGCCCTTCGTAATAGATTTATATGACCATAATGTAAAAGGTCAAACGTACCATAGGTTATTATTCGTTTCATATTTCTAAATTCCCCCTTTGGGATGCGTCTTTATGAAGTTTGTTATGTCCTTCCATATTTCAGAATAGTCTTTTTTTGAACCCCACATCTTTTTAAATATTTTCTTTTGATTTTCAGGCAGCATATCAGCATATCTGCCATTATGCAATTCAAGAACATTTAGCAACTGCTCCGGTGTATCAGCACGAGGTCCAAACAGGAAATCTTTCGGTTTCATCACAAGACCACGATCGCTGTTTACATAATAATCAAAATCAGGAGTGTAGAATATGACCGGGATTTCATTATATAGCGCATCCCAGCACACCGATGAATAGTCGGTTATGACTATCGATGCCTTTTTCAGAATCACGCTAATGTCAAAATCAGGATCAAGCTTTAAAACATTATTGCCTTGTACCACATCAAAATCATTTTTACTGTAGCTATGCTGCTTTTCCACCCAAAGAATATTGTTTCTGCGCAAAAAATCTTTAAGGCGATCGTCAGATAACGGATCTACATACTGTTCTGAGTTATCTCTGAAAGTAGGTAAATAAAGAATGAACAAATTCCAATTTGATAATTGCTCTATAACTTTCTGTTCAGCCGGCATCAGTTCTATGCACTCACAGTTTCTTGGTAAATCAGTTTCAATAAAGCAATCGTCATATCTGGCAAAATATTTTCTTAAAATCGACGTCTCGAATGGAGTAGTGCTCAGATATAAGCAATTTCCCCAGCCGCCGGGGTGCATAAAAAGCCTTCTTAATAACGTATGTCTTAAAATGTATTTTTTAACTCCGGTTATCAAAGGGTGATCCATATATTCTTTGCTTGCAAAATCCACACCTTTAATGCCGCCCAATCCATGCCATAAATTAACCTTAACTGCTCCATTTGAATATCCAGGTAAAATATCTTCTCTTGGAGACACGCATATAAACTGTATTTGAGATATTTTGTGATAATGTATTGATTCTTTAGTATCTATCGTATATGCTTCAAATTTCTTTTTCCTGAGCTCATCAACAATTTGTTGGCTTTTGCTCACCCATACAACATGGGAAAGTCCTAAGCATTCCTTATTATTTGACAACCACTCATATAAAAAACGAGGATTATCTGCATATCTGTTTCCAAACCATGCACCAAATAAAATCACACCATTTTGTCTCTTAGTTTTTTTGGTGTCTATCTTGTACGCAAGATTAATAATAAAATTCTTAAAAAAGCTAACAATAACCATATATACTCCTACATAAATGTAATGATAAGTTAATCATTATCTAATTTTACATTTTCGCCTTTCAACTGCTTAATATTATTAATATCTTTCTTACTGCCATAACTAAATATAATTTTGGGAGAAATAAGCATGATAATTAAAACTATCATCGGAATAATCGTTCCATCAAATGCAAAAACCTCAGCAAAAATCGTAAGAGATGAAAAATATAGTTGAAACATAATTGCCACTTTTGCCAGATTAGGTTTTTTGCTTTTTTGCTTATAAACAATAAAAGTGAATATTAGTAATTCAACTAATAAAAATACTTGAACTAATATGATACCGATCCACCCTCCATATTGGTAAGGAAGAGAAAATGCAGTTGAAGCTGTGAAATTTCCAATTATTAATTTTGGTTTAATCAAGGTTATAGAACGGACCCTTTTCATAATAAAATTTGGCATAAAAGTTAAAAGCAATTTGGTAAATGAAGGGTCTACAAATCTATATTTTATATTAAAATTTAAGTTAGCAAGAGGTGTCACAATATATAAGTATGCCCAAATAAACTCTTTAGGAAGCCACTTCGGATAATTATCGTTGATTCTTGAAAGACTTTCTATATAGGATG